>DATKVT010000012.1 GCA_035529935.1 Williamwhitmania sp.
GTATTGGGAATAGATATTCCGTGTTTCGATGGCATGGTAGGTGGCATTGAATGCGCCAATGAGCGAGTTAACGCCGTTGGTGGAAAAAAACAGGGCTGCAATGAAGCCAAACGATAGCAATCCTCCACTCTTCAGTGTTACCACCTCCACCAAGGTCGATTCAATGGCCGAGAAAGCATTGGATGGAATAATCCCCTTGAGTAACTCCAGCAGCTGCGCCTGAAAGTTAGTAATGGGTATGTAGGGTATAAGCGTAAACAGAAATATGATGGATGGGAAAATGGCGAGAAAAAAGCTAAAGGCAATGGCCGACGCTCTCGTTGTAAGTGCACCCTTTACAATACCACGAAAGAAGAATACTACAACATCGTAAAGCGGAATGCCTCCAAAGCCGGGAATTGAAAACTCCTTGGCCTTTTCGGTAACCACCTTCCACCTCGCAAGGAAGTATTTAGCCAACCAATCACCCATTTTATATGGCCTTAAGGCTTAAATCCAAACTTTTAATTTGGTGAGTAAGCGCTCCCACCGAGATGTAAGTAACTCCAGTCTCTGCATAGCTGCGTATGGTTTCGCGAGTAATTCCACCTGACGATTCGGTCTCTATTCGTCCACCAACCATGCCTACAGCCTTAATAGTTTGCTCTATACCAAAGTTGTCGAACATTACACGAGTTATTCCCTCAAGACTGAGCACTATTTCCAAGTCGGCAAGCGTCCTCACCTCGACCTCAATTGGTAATTTTTTACCTAAACGCTGTAGATACTCCTTTACTCTACCAACTGCCTCACCTATTCCACCCGCAAAATCGATGTGGTTGTCCTTGAGCATTATCATGTCAAATAGGCCCATGCGATGGTTTTGCCCTCCCCCAATTTTAACCGCAAGTTTGTCGAGCACTCGGCTTCCAGGGGTTGTTTTGCGTGTGTCCAGGATAATTGCCCCAGTTCCCTCAACCAACTTTACATATTCAGCCGTTTGGGTGGCAATTCCGCTCATCCGCTGCATAATATTGAGCACCAAACGCTCACTCTTCAGCAGCGACTGAACCCTACCCGTAGCGAAAAAGGCCACATCACCAGGACTAACTAGCTGTCCATCGCTGATTTTCACCTCCAAAAGGATTTGCGGGTCAATTTTTTGAAATACTCGCCGGGCAATATCAACTCCAGCTAAAACGCCGGATTGCTTCACCAGCAACTTTACCTTTCCTTGCGTCTCAAAGGGTATGCAGCTGAGTGAACTGTGGTCGCCATCGCCAACATCTTCGCGTATGGCAAGGTCGATAAGCTCATCAACTAAAATGTCAAATTGTTCCATGTAATTAAACCATTTTTATCACCAATATTGCGGCACTGCATTTGCATAATGCGGGAATAATTGTCGAATTTAGCTACATAAATTGCATCAGTACAAATATAGGTTAACTTAGGGTTATTATCATCAAGGTTAACGCAGCGATATTGGATATTGATGTTGCTATGCTCAAAATTAACAAGCATGAAAATTAGGTTTGTAGCATTTGGAAAAACCACTCCAGCCTTTCTCTCCGAAGGGGTAAAGGAGTATGAAAAGAGGTTGGTTCACTACATTAACTTTGAACTGAAGCTTATTCCTGATATTAAGAATGCCAAGAGTCTCTCAGAGCCTCAGCAAAAAAAATTGGAGGGGGAGCTGATCCTAAAAGCAACAGCCGACTGTGATTGTCTTATTCTTCTCGATGAGCAAGGGAAGTTGATGTCCTCCTCAGGCTTTGCCGATTTTATAGAAAAGAAGGTGCTGGAGGGAACGCGTATTCTCTGCTTTGTTTCCGGTGGTCCCTACGGATTTTCGGAGGAGGTATATAAAGCAGCCAACTCCAAACTATCGCTATCGCTCATGACCTTCTCTCACCAAATGGTAAAGTTGATTTTTCTGGAACAGCTCTACCGTGCATTTACCATCCTTAAAGGCGAGCCCTACCACCATCAATAAGCCGATTACAATGAAGCTAAATAAACTACTTACACCAATACTGCTTATCCTTGCTGGAGTTGCCTTTTTAGTTCTTTTTCAACATAGTGAAAACATCGAAAGGCTTATACAGAATAGAGAGTATGCGCAAATTCAGAAGCAGTTTAACGACAAAGTTTCCACAGTCCAAACCTTTGTCAACAGCTTTACTAAAATTGCCATCAAAGCCAATAGCGACAGCGCTTTTAGTCAACTCACTACAAATGCACAATTGGTGTCTCAAAAAGGTATTGATGTTTACCTCTACCACAATGGCACTCCTATTTTCTGGAGTTCCAATCTTCCGGGACCCGATGAGTTTCAAACTGGGTTGAGCCACATCGGTATACTTGAAAATTTATCGGGTGGCACCTACTACGTTGTTACCAGTGATACACTTGATTGGTGCATGGTAGCTGCAATAAAGGTATACACAAGCTATCCAATCCACAATCGATTTCTCAAAGCAGAACTCTACCCTGCTTCAAAAGTGTTTAGCGGCATTGGCTTCAATTCACAAAGCACTTTTAGCATATATAGTAAGGGAACGTTTATCTACTCGCTTATTGCCGACCACCGCCTCCTTAAAACATTTTTACCAACCCTGCTGATGATTGGCCTTTTGCTCCTTGCTTTCGGTATTACCTTGCTGATGTCGAGCCATAGGTGGAATAAGTTGGAGTGGATTAAGGTTGTGACTGCGCCACCGGTGGCAATAATACTTATTTTGGTTTTTAACCACTACTACGATGCCAACAAGACATTCTTCCCAAATTGGCTGTATGCAGGAGACGGTATCCACCTCGATTTGCTACTCAAATGGCTACTGTTCATTATAATTACAATTCCAATTTTCGCTTCCTCCATTTCCTCCAACCGACTAGCGAAACTACCGAGAGTAATCAAAAAAGTTGCCCTACCAGCGCTTCTTGCAGCAGGAGCGACGCTGTTCAGTGGAGTTGCCATTATACTCGCAAAAGCAATTATTGATGTGCTAGGACCAATTGGCGGTGCAAGGGCAATTCCGGCTGGACCTGCCATTACCGGATTAATCAGTTTGGTTATACTCGGTAGCTGCATTCTTGCACTTATAAAAACTGGGCTTAGAATTGCCGTATTTTCCAAAACCTCCGTGGGATGGCTTATTGCAATGTTGCTTGTAAACACCATCCTTGTTGGTCTGCTTCCTTTTGAATCATCGTACGATAGAGTAATAGCAATAGCGGGGGCTCTATCTGTAAATATACTGTTTGCAGTAAGCGTTTATATCCCAGCTATCCGAAAAATATTCCCTCTAACCCTTGCTATCCTAATTTCAATCGTTCTCTCCCTGCAGTTTTTACACACCAACGAAGAGAATACCGAAGAGTACCTTGCACATCTTGCTAAAGGTCTTGCAATGGACCACGACCCAGTAGCGGAAAATCTAATTACCCAATTTAGCGATAAGATGAAGGCAGATTCATCCATTGCGATAATGATGAAAAAGCTTCCCAAAAGCCTGCCCCAGCTGCACCAATACCTTTCGAACAACTACTTTAAGGGCTACCTTACGCAGTACGACATGCAAGTAACCGCCTGTCCTCATGGCACAAAACTATTTCTAAATGACATCAACAAGCAGGTAGGTTGCAAGAATTTCTTTATGGATATGGCGCTCGATATTGGCAAGCCAATTATTAAGGATCACGTTTATTACCTCAACAACAACAACGGTAGAATAAGCTACCTACTGATGTACAGTTACCCTGATGGGACCTCTGGCAACAACTTTCTTAGCATCGAAATAGATTCAAAGTTGGCCATTGACCTACCGGGTTATCCCAGCTTGCTAATCGATAATGGCCAACAAAATCGGCGAGAAGAGATTCCTTCGGATATCTCGTTTGCAAAATATCATGGAGAGAAGCTGGAGACAAAAAGTGGAACATTTTCCTACACGCTTAAAATGCCTGCACAGCTTGCCGACACGGGTATCGTTGTCATCAATCACGTTATGCATTATGTGTTCAAGTCGTCCGATGACCAGCGAATTGTAGTTAGCCGACAAAACTATTCCTTGATATTTCTACTCTCCCCTTTTGTATACATTTTTCTTGCTACCTACATAATGGTAATGCTTGTATTTAGAAGAAGCAAGGCATTGGGGAAAAGGCATACCCTTCAGCAGCGTATTCGCAGTTTTTCAGTATTACTCATGGTTGTTTCCATGCTTACCGTTGGTGCTGTTTCTGTTGGCTATAGTTTTTCGCGCCAAAAGAAAGTGGTGGAAGAGAGTATCTCCGACAAACTCCGTTCGGCAATTATCTCCATTGAGCCAAAAATTCAGCATCTTTCCTCACAACGACAGCTGCTGGCAGGCGCGTTGGATTCCGAGTTATTTACTACCTCAAATGTTATCTATGCGGACATAAATATATTTCGAACCACAGGGGAGCTGCTGGGTACATCGAGGCATGAGGCCTTTACCAATGAGCTGCAGGGATTTTGGCTAAGCCCCGCAGCATACCAAGCCATTGTTATACAAAAACGGGATATTTTTCTTGTTAATGAGCATATCGGGAAGTTGAGCTACACTTCGGCCTACGCCCCGCTACTAAGCCGGACAGGTGAAATTTTGGCTGTAATAAACCTCCCATACTTCACCCGTGAGAATGAGATACGCGAACAAGCCATGGCTTTGGTTGGACGCATTGCCAACATATACCTCCTGCTTGCAATCCTTGCTGGGATTTCTGGCTATTTGGCCGCTAGCAGCATTTCCAAACCATTGCAGCGCGTGAGAGCCGCAATGCGTCGCACCAACATTACAGGAAAACCTGAGATAATTAGCTACAACGGAAATGATGAGATTGGTCAGCTGGTGCATGACTATAACCGGATGGTAACCGAGCTATCTAGAAACGCGCAGCTGCTTGCCCAAGGAGAGAAGGAGAAAGTGTGGCGCGAAATGGCGCGACAAATTGCCCATGAGATTAAAAACCCGCTTACACCAATCAAGCTAAGCCTTCAGCAATTAGTGAAGTTGAAGAAGGAAGGTTATGCTGAATGGGACACCAAATTTGAGGAATTTTCAAAAATGCTCCTTGAGCAGGTAGGTATCCTCACGCAAACGGCGGGGCAATTTAGCAATATTGCCCGCGATACTAGCTCCAACGCCAGCAATGTAAAGTTGTTCGAACTATTATCGAACACCAAAGCCCTCTTTGCTGGACAGAAGGGACTTACCATTGAGACGAATTGCCTAGACCAGAATAACGTCCACGTTTTTGCTGATAAGGAGCTGCTTCAGAAGGCGGTTACCAACCTAGTGAAAAATGCAATTCAGGCAACAATTAACGTTAAAAATCCCATAATCACTATTGCGGCTGAATGTGCTGAGGACGTTGTGCTATTAAGCATTACCGATAACGGTGAAGGCATCTCCCCAATGCAGCAAGCTCGGATTTTTGAACCTTACTTTACCACCAAATCAGGAGGAACAGGCCTCGGCCTTGTGCTTACACGAAAAACTATTGAGGAAGCTGGTGGATCTATTTGGTTTACTAGCGAAGTTGGTGTAGGAACCACATTCTTCTGCAAGCTGCCAATATTCAGAATGAGCAAGACCAATTAGTGTCAATGGTGTTTATCCTGTAAAACCTACAACAATGAGGACTACAATAACTATTCTTTCGGATAATCAACCTGGTGAAGGTTTTGAAAGTGAGCATGGACTTTCGTGGCTGGTAGAGGCGTCTGGAACAATTTTGCTTGATACAGGTGCCTCCGACTTATTCCTTCGCAATGCGCAGCAGCTGAATATTGACCTATCCTCGGTTGAAGTGGTTGCGCTAAGCCATGGCCACTGGGACCACGGTAATGGATTAAAGTTTTTAACCGATAAAACAGTTACCTGCCATCCTGCGGTTTTTCGAAAGCGGTTCTCGAGAGATGGTTCTCTTTCTGTAGGCCTTTCCTTTTCCGAGGAGGAGATGCTGGAGAAACTCATCTTTCGCAAAACAGAGACCCCCGTATTTCTAAATGACCGAGTGGTTTTTCTTGGAGCCATTCCTCGAAAGTTTGAGTTTGAGAATACACCTACCCATTTTACCCTAGAAAATGGAGAACCCGATATGCTCCCCGATGATTCGGCATTGGCCATAATCCATAATGAGGAACTGATTATCCTTACGGGGTGTGCCCACTCTGGTGTATGCAACATTGTAGACTATGCTAAGCAAGTAACAGGAAAATCAAAAGTGAATGCGGTTTTGGGTGGTTTTCACCTTAAGCATGTTAACAATCAGGTAATGGAAACCATTGCTTACCTAAAATCGCAAGGGGTTGGTCATGTGATGCCCTCGCACTGTACCAGCTTTGGTGTGATTGATGAGTTTCATAAGCATTGGCCAGAAAAGGCTGTAACCACGGGTAGAATAATAGATTTCAGTTAAAAAAAGAAGGCCATCCTCATGGATGGCCTTCGGCAATATAGGTTAAGTTTAGGTTGTAGGGGCCTATTTTTTCATTGACTTTTCAAGGGCTTTTTCTGCCTCCTTGTTCGCTGTCTCAGCAGCCTTCTTGGCAACCTTTGCAGCCTTCATCTTCTCCTTGCCCTTCTCTACCATTTTCTTTCCATTATCTACCTTCTTCTGGGCATCCTTATACCGCTTATCAATGGCCTTAACATCGGCTTTATACTTTGTGTTTACCTCTTTCAGATCGGCCTTTGCCTGGGTTAACTCTTCCTTATCCTTCGACCTCATGGCTTTATCAATCGGCTTTAGATCGTTACCGTAGGTTTTATCAATTTCCTTCCCATCGCGCTCAATGGTTTTGATCTCCTCATTTCCCTCCGCAATCATGTCCTCGCCAGCTTTTATCAAGCTGTCGGCCGTAAAAACTTTCGCCTCCGCGATCCCCAGCTTCAGCTTTGTAGCATCAACTTTCGCTTCGAGTTTTTGTGTTTTGGTATCAGCTTGAGCCGAAACGTTCTGATATCCAACGGTAGCCATAACAAGAACAGCAAAAGCTACCTTGCCAAATAACCTTCCATTTCTGAGAAGAGTAGAAGTTGTTTCCATACCCTATTTTTTCTGTAAAACAAATAAACTTTTTCAAACAAACAACAAAAAAGGGAAGAAATAATTCTTCCCTTCATGCGTTATAATCCATTTAACTCTATTTCAGAACAAAAATAAAGTCTCCACCTTCGTCGCCAACCCCTTTGATATCGCCAAACTGAGGTACAGTTTCGGTGTTATTGAGTACGGCAGGTTTAATACTAGCAAACAGCTCTTCGGAAGAGATATACTTTTGCGTATTATCCTCCAACCGCTTAACCAAAGTGTGCATAAATACGCTAACATCCGGCACCTCAGTAAGTGTTCCGCTAGTCATAGCCTTACGGCTTGGCAGCTCATACAGCTTATTAATACCTTCCGGCGCATCGCTAAATGCCTTACGTGTCTTAAAAATTCCTCCACTGAAGCAGGCATCGGCAATAACTAAGGTGTGCCGCGATTTAATTGCACCAATATAGTCGCGAATAGTGCTATTTGCTAACCAGTTGGATGTGCTCGAAGCCTTTGAATCAGCGGGAAGCCAGTAGCCAAGTTCCGTTTCAGGATTCCAGTAGCCATGGCCCGCATAGAATATGATAACATTGTCGTTCTTGGTAACCTTCCTTGTAAGCATGTCGAAGGCGTCAATGATGCTCTCCCGGGTGGCATCCTTCAGGAAAAAAACATCGGAGGCATCAAAGTCATATCTCGAAACCAAAACCTTGGCTAGGCTGGCAGCATCGCTAATGGGTTCATCGAGCTTATTTATGGCAGGGTCGGTGTAGTCGGCCACGCCAATTATCAGAGCATAAAACTTTCCAGCATTGGGCTTGTCGAAAGTTAAATCAAGCTCCTCCGTTTCATTTGCCTCATCATGGGCCGGTTGAACATCTTTCCTAATAACGTAGAACTTTCGTTCGGTAGTTCCCTCCTTAACATCGGTAGCCCTAACCACTACCTCGTTTTTTCCGGGGACCAACTTAATATTGGCATCAAAGGAACCATCGGCAGTAAGGGCAGCATCGATTCCATTGATTTGCACCGCAAAAATGCCAACACTCGACTTGGCAACTCCTTTAACGTTTATTGTTTTAGTTCGAACTTCAACCCCTGTATCTTCGCCCACCGATCGCATCCGCTTATCGTGCATCTGCATGGATGTTTGGGCATAGGGACCGCTTCGGGTAAGGGCCGCGCTGCCAACAAGCGTTGTTCCAGAGGGATCGGTGATTGTAATTTCTGGTGGGGCAACAGGTTGAGGAGCGGGTGCTGGCTTAACAAATGCAACTGCCAACGGACCAACCTGAGCTTCAGCGGTTTTAACCACAGGTTTTCCTTGCACCGCTTGAGGTTTTAGCGTTACTGGAAGATCTCTAAACTGCAACTTGCCCTTCTTGTAATCGAGCGAGTAGCTGTCGTAAGTTAACACCTCAAACCCTAAGTCTAATGCCTTTACACGGTCCAGATCACCTGGAATACGTTCGAAAATAAAGCTCGCCTTAACCGATTCACCAGTGTTAATCGACAATGTTGGGGTTGAATACCGTTCAGGGCCCTCAACGGTACCAAGAACACCCACCTGAGCATCATATTTTAGGTTGTTGAAATCGGTAAGCGTAACCAACCCGTTAAACATTTTTAGTTCGCGCTTGCCACCATCGTTCCGGATGTTCATATCCAGCTCCATCTTGTTATCAGGTAGCCGGTGTAAACTCATCAACTTGAAGGTGAACTTTTGAAAATCATCTGAGGTAGGCTCAACCTTCTGTGAAGTAGCGGTGATTTTTACCTTCAGGTTGCCGCTGTAATATCCGGCATCCTTAACGGCATCCCAAACCATAAGGCGACCAACGCCCCCAGCCAACCCTTTTCCATAATCGCCGCTAAGCGATTTCATTGGAACAAACGACTTTCCATCGATGGAGTAGTAACCAGCAACATCAAATTGCTGACCAAGATTTTCTCCAACAATATCATATTCGACATTAATCTTGTCGTCAAGTTGCTTTACCTTAATGATATTAACTTCCTGTGCCTTAGCGCTACCAAAGGCAATGAGTACTCCCATCAAGAGCGCCAGATTTCGTAGTATTTTTTTCATGATTCTGGTCTTTTATTAGTGTTATTATTGGACAAATTATTGTCATTATTATTTGCTTCAAAAGAATCGAGGAATAGCAGATCTAGCTGAATTTTATCGTCATCAATCCGAAGGCTTTGTAAGCCAAAACTGCCCTTGCACTGTGAGGTTTCCCTAATAATATCCTCCGATTTGGGATCATAGCTGTCACCAAGGCTCCTTACCAGTTTTTTGCCCTGCTCGGCATGATAAGTTATTTCCTGCATCCACCCTCGAAGATAGGCAGCCCAAAGTCCCGGGTAGGATGTAAAAACCACTGTAGAGTCATACTGGTTTAACCCTACATATTTGTAGCTATAGCTGGGGTAGTTGTGCACCTTCGAGTTAATTTTCGACAAGTAGTTAAATCGCCAATCTCTACGTCGGTAGTTGTAGGAAGTTTCAGTATTATGTGCAGTGTCGGCGCAATCCTGAAAAAAGTAAATGGTATACTCCTCCTGCAGCTCGGAAACATCGTTGATGGTAAACTCCAAATTTACGACAGTTGCCTTGGCCTCAAGTTGATTGGGATGGTTATACTTAGACGGCACAGAGTAGTGCACAAGCACCAGCTGCTCATTATATCGCGTAAAGTGGGAATCGAGAACGGCTATTCCCGAATCAGAAAATGGAATGCTAGAGGCAATTTTGTAATAGGTATCGTACTTCTGCCCTTCAGTGACGTATCTTCCTTCCACCGTTTCAACCTTATAAATATCCCTAAAGTATTGCACCTTCGTATTAACCTCAATTGCAATTATTCCTTTAGCGCGCTGCATTGCTTGAGCCATTGCTGAGTCGCGAGTCATATCGGGGTCGCTAATACCAATGGCGTAAAAGTCGTCACCTCCTGAAAGCGGAGGATTAAAAAACCAGCTGGGTAAGGTGTCGGGGTAGTAACTCAAGCGATCAATATTATGAAATCGCACACTGTAGGTTTCTGCCGGACCCTGTCGAGCGATTTCATACAGTAGCTTCTCCTGCTGCCCAGATGCCTTCTGAAAGATTACGACACTGGATACCAGCACGATAAACAAAGTTGACCAACTGCGAAGATTCGAAATTTTCATATACAAATTGCCCATCGAAAAGTATCAGCAATTTATATTAAAATATGCGAAAAGATGATCACTGTTTTTACTTCGTGAGAGATTATTGTTTTTACGTTGGCAAGTATCGAGCAAGATGCTATGAAAGGGCATCCATATCGATGAGCTTGTTAAGGATGGCATAAACGGTAAGACCCGGTACTGACTTAATTCCTAGCTTTCGAGTAATATTCTTACGATGCGTAGCTACCGTATGGAATGAAATGAAATTTTTTTCCGCAATCTCCTTATTAGATAGGCCAAGAGAGATATCCCTCACAATATTAAGCTCTCGGGGAGAGAGCTCGGCGCTGGGCGGTTCACCATGCATGTGCTTAACCTGCCTAGCGACTAGTTCCCTGAGCAATCGAAGAATGGTGGCTTTATCGTCGTTCACAAAAATTGTGTCGCAAGTATGATAATGAGTTGAAATCTTATCACCACTATTGAGGAGTGCAACCAGCTGTGTTTCAAATCCAGATTCAAAAAGGCAGCGTATGCTTTCGTCGTACTCCTGCAACAGATCTGCAGCTATAACCAAATAATCGGGTTGTTGGTCAGTTAAAATCTTGACCAATCGCTCTCCACTATCCAGCTCGCGAACCACGCTAGTGGTACCCAGCTCCTCAATGGATGATACCAACCCACGCCTGATAAGATAGGAGCGCTCAGCAACGACAAATGTGACCTTTCTCATCACCTCCTTGCCTTTCCTTTCATAAAGGCCTCTTCCATTGCCAACACACGTGGAACCAAAATTCGTTCCTCTATGGTAGAGTGGTTCTCCAGCTCCTTCTCCATTGCTGATAGCTCAAAAAGAATGGAGGAAACAACCTTGCCCCCATCGATTGGAGGAAGGTATTTTATGAGTATGTTCCGTAAATCAGACAACTTTACCTCAATGTCGTCATGCTCCTGCCGATATGATGACATGGAATACTCCTTCATTTTGTTGCTAAGCTCCAATGTCATTTTTCCCGATCGGTAGCAGCTATTAACCGCCAATGCGTACGGAAATACTACCTCATCCTCCTTCTTGATATGCGCTAAAAATTCAGCCATGTAGCTGCTGAAGAAATTCTGAATAAGAGGCACGTGGCTCTCCCCTCCAGGAAAATCCGCCAGCATCATAATTTTTTCGTTTATCAGCGGAAACTTCTGCTCGCGAAAGAATGCATGCGACTTATGCAGATATGCCACCACCGGCTCGATGCCATAAGCTGGCTGCCGAGTAGGCGTATAACCGGGATTGCAGAACAAATTCACAATCTCCAAAAAGAAGTTTACATCAACGCCATAATCGAGGCAGACAAGCTCAACCGTTTTCTCCCCAAACCCAAGGTGAACACCTAGGCGATGAATGATTGGCAGAAGTTGGCTGTCGGAAAGAACCAGCTCCGCCATCTTTGTTCCTTTAGTAACAATCATGAATGCAGCAGTTTTGAAGCAATAACATCCTTTGGCCTAAATGGTTTAACTTTTTGAGTTTGTATGGCCGTCAGCATCGATAATGTGAACATCTCTCTGCGGGAATGGTATTTCAATGCCTTGCTGTTTAAACTTTGCAAAAAGTTCAAAATAGATTTCGCTGGAAAGCACCAATGGCCTAGTGCTATGGTATGATGTGTAAACCCTGAGTAAAAAATTGATGGAGCTATCGCCGTAGCTCTCCAGCAACACCTCCGGTTCAGGAGTTTTAAGCACATGCGGGTTTTCGTTGGCTACCTTAAGCAGTATGCTGCGAACCACCTCTGGATCCTCCTTGTAAGCAACTCCAACTGGTATGGCAAATCGAACGCTGGTGTCGTTGTAGCTCCAATTAATTACCGTTTCAGAAATAAACTTTGAGTTAGGAACAATAACGGCAATGTTATCATTCGTGAGAATGGTGGTACTTCGAGCAGAAATGGTCATAATGGTTCCAGCAAGGTTATTCAAATCGGGAACCTCAACCCTATCACCAACCTTAATTGGCCGTTCAAAGAGAATAACTAAGCCGCTGATAAAGTTGTTGGTGATGTTTTGTAATCCAAAGCCAACTCCAACGCTCAATGCTCCAGCCACCACGGTAAGCGCACTTAGGTTTACGCCGGAAGATTGAAAAATTACCACCAGACCTATAAAAATTACTGCATACTTGAAAATATTGCCCACCGAATGTGCAAAACTTTCGTTGCTGGTAACCCTTATAACCAACCTTTCAACAATGAACTTGCGAAGGATTTTTGTGAAAACAAATAGTAAGGTGATGGCGATCAATAAATAGAGGAGCATGCCAATGGTTATTTTTGAACTGCCATAATTAAAAATTGTGAAGTTGAGCAGGTCCAATATTCTTTTTAGAAATGCGTACACATCCTCCATGGCTATACAACTTTAGGAATACAAGATAGGCAAAAAAAACAAAAGTGGTTAAATGCTTTTTCTAGCTAAACATTCTTAGCGCCCAAAAGTCTTAAAAAGAAAAAAAAGTTAACAGTGATATGCATCCACCAGCAAGCGAAATATATTGTAAAGCATGTTATTTGTTGACTATTCCAGCTAAATTTGTCGAACATTTAAATGAGTAATGCCATGAAGAAATTGCTTATACTTGCCGTCTTGGCAGCCTTTACAGGCATATCACAAGTTAAGGCTCAGCAAGCAGACACCACTAAAACAACCATAACTTTTATGGTTACCGAACACAACTTTGGTCTGTTACAGTTTGGTGAGAGCGGGGTATATAAGTTTGAATTCACCAATGCCGGAACCACACCACTCATTGTTAGCAACGTAGTTTCCGGATGTGGCTGCACCAAACCGGTTTGGCCTAAAGAACCAATTATGCCTGGGAAAACAGGAGAAATCGAGGTTGGATACAACACCTCCATTGTTGGATCATTTAACAAATCTGTTACTGTGTTTTCCAACGCAAAAACTTCCCCAATCATATTACGCATAATGGGAGCGGTGGCACCAAAAAAGGAAAAATAACAATCAACAAAGATAAATTCTATAAACATCATGCCTCAAATTTCTGAAAAAGGAAAGGCAATGCCTTCCTCCCCCATACGTAAGTTGGTTCCATATGCCGAAGCGGCAAAAAAAAGAGGGGTAAAAGTTTACCATCTCAACATTGGCCAACCTGACATTCCAACTCCAGAGGTGGCCCTAAATGCCGTTCGCAACTACAAGGAAAAGGTGATTGAGTATAGCCATTCGGCAGGAAATGAATCGTACCGCAAAGGGTTGGCAAAATACTACCAAGGAATTGGTATATCCATCGACCACAACGATATGCTCATTACAACCGGCGGTTCGGAGGCCATTACCTTTGCCCTGATGAGCACCCTTAACCCCGGCGATGAAATTATTATTCCTGAACCATTTTATGCTAACTACAACGGATTTGCCACCCAGGCCGGTGTTGTGGTGAAACCTGTTACGTCAAGCATTTCCAAGGACTTTGCACTACCTACCATATCGGAGTTTGAGAAGTTAATTACTTCAAAAACAAAGGGTATTGTTATCTGCAACCCCAATAATCCAACTGGATACCTTTACACCAAATCGGAGCTGGAGCAGCTGGCTTCGCTAATCAAGAAGCACGATCTTTACCTCTTTTCGGATGAGGTTTACCGTGAGTTCTGCTACGATGGAAATGAGCATTTTTCAGCCATGAACCTCCCCGGGTTAGAGCAAAACGTTATCCTTCTAGATTCCGTTTCGAAACGCTACTCCATGTGCGGCGTTCGCATTGGCGCGCTCATTACCCACAACAAGGAGGTTGTTGCAACGGCAATGAAGTTTGCCCAGGCAAGGCTCTGCCCTCCATCCTATGGACAAATTGCCGCAGAGGCAGCACTAGAAACTCCAGCCGATTACTTCACTGGGGTATATAACGAATACATCGACCGTAGGAACTTTATGGTTGAAGCGCTAAATAAGATGGAAGGGGTATACTGCCCCAAGCCAAAGGGTGCGTTCTACACCGTGGTAAAGCTCCCCATCGACGATTCCGACAAGTTTGCTCAATGGTTACTGGAGAGCTTTAGCCACAACCAACAAACGGTTATGCTTGCTCCTGCCACTGGTTTTTATGCTACCTGTGGGTTGGGCAAAAATGAAGTTCGTATTGCCTACGTGCTCAAAATAGAAGACCTAAAAAGCGCAATGGAATGTTTAGAGATTGCCCTTAAGCAATATCCTGGACGAACAATATAAGCTTATTGCAAAACCATGAAAGGGGCCTCACCAGAGGCCCTTTTTTATTTTTAGCTCGCGAGAACAATAATTCAACAGAGCTGTTCCCTAGAGAAAAAGCTATGGATATAGGGCTTCGTAATCAGCTATTCGTGGTAACCGGCGCCAGCTCTGGGCTGGGAAGAGCCGTGGCCGAAACACTCCTTCTCGAGGGGGCTTCGGTGATTGTAACCGGAAGACGTCTCGAGTTGCTTATGGAGCTCGAAGCAGCCTTTCCTGGAAGAGCGGAGGCTCTCCACGGCGATATTGCCCATGAGAAATTCACCCAGCTGCTCCTTGAGAAGATTGGAGGACGTCAGCTCAGCGGTGTTCTGGTTAATGCAGGCGGGCCACCGGCAAAGGCGGCCATTGAAACAACCGTTGCCGACTGGGATGAAGCCTATAAAACGCTCCTTCGGTGGAAGGTGGAGCTAATGCTTAGCATTGTTCCCTTGCTCCAAAAGAACAAGTATGGTCGTGTGCTATTCCTCGAAAGCATGAGCGTAAAGCAGCCCATTGAAAACCTAGCCCTAAGCACCTCGTTACGCCTAGCGGTGGTTGGCTTTGCCAAGTCGCTTTCGCAGGAGCTGGCCCATTCGGGTATTACAGTAAATGTGATTGCCCCCGGTTCGCACGATACCAAGGCGCTTGAAAGGCTTTTTGTGCGAAAGAGCCAAGATCACGGCATCTCCCTTTCCGATGCCCGCAAACTTTCTGAGCAGGAGATACCCGTTCGCCGGCTGGGGCGACCAGCCGAATTTGCCTCGCTGGCGGCATGGCTGCTCTCCCCGGTTTCGGGCTACGTTACCGGGCAAACCCTAACGGTTGATGGTGGGGCGGTTAAGGGAATTTTTGGGTGAAAAATAGCTGGCAAATTGCCGTTTAGCATTTTTGAAGATTCTTGCTAGGGTCGTAGAAGAGTGTTACACGTTCGTGCATTTTGTTATTCTTTCTCTTTTTCAACATTGTCTTATAAGCCACTTACATTGGCTTCAAATTTCTATTAAGCCTGTCAATAATCTTTTCTAACCTGGCTTCGCGGGTTTTGTCCGTTTTGGCATCAAAATAAAATCCGGTATACGAACGCTGCACCGAATGCGACATCGCCAGCAGATTGGTATAGGCCAGCTCATATGGATGAACAATTTCCTTAAATAACTGTATTTGCTCATCGTCAATCAGGATACGTTTAGCACTATCCCATGAACCGTTTTTCTTAGCCCGTTCTATGGCCTCTAGGCCCTGCTGGGTCATTAGTCCCTTTTCCATTAGAGCTTGCGCCAACTTCCTGTTCTTAGCGGACCATTCACTATTGGGCACGCGTCGGGCAAAATACTTTTTGTAGGTATTATCGTCCAGTGATTGTAATTGTCCGTCTATCCACCCGTGACAAAGCGCCTCTTCCAGTGCATCGGCAGCAGTGAGTGTGACAATTTCCCCCTTTTTACTAAAGAGCAACCATACACCATTGCTCTCTGCTCCATACTTGGCAAGCCATTCGCGAAAAGCCTGTCTATCTGCAAAAGTCAATACGGTATCCATAATCAACCGAAATGAGTGACGCGGTAAAATTAATCAACAGAGGGTTGGGTCAACGACCAATGGCTGTGGATGATTTTCCACTCGCTATTTTCTTCAAGCCTATACACTTCAGTGCAGTTCTCTTTCCAGAGCGTGTCACCTGAGTATGAGCGCAAATTGTAGGTCAGAACAGCCATGGTATCGGTTGACTGTACCATGGGATTCACGATTTCATACCTATCCATTTTTACCTTTCCCCGCATGTTTTCGTAGAACGCCTTTATTGTGTCCCATCCGTCGAGCCGCTTTTCGTGTGCCGGGTCGAAATAGGTGAAGTCCTTGGAGTAAAGTTCGAGATAGGGAGAGGGATTACCATTGTGCCATGCATCGAGAGCCGCGGTCTCCAACTCAATGATTGTTTCCGCAAGAGTAGGCTTATCCATGATGTTTTATATTAAATTGACAACTATTCTGTTTTTAAGGCTCTTCCTTGGTATTATTTAATTTGCCTTCAAGGGCAAGGATTTATATGGCATAATCAGTCATTTTAATAATGTTTGCATGTAACACAACAGTAGTGGTATGGAACATGGGAGTTCAGTGCAATGTATTTATCAACTAATAAGAACCCTGCCAGCGTGTGCTGCACCGGACATACCTCTTAACCCCAGATGTTTCATACAGTTTGTTAGCCATGAGGTGCTTTATTCTGTTTTTATTGTCAATTTATATTTACCAAGTTTTAAAATGCACAAAAAAACTAAAGTGGCTTTATCAAATGAATAATTCGAAAATGGATAAAAACAATGAGCTACATTATTTCTAATATTCCATCCCGAATTTGTGAACACATACTTAAAAAGTGTAATATCATCCTTAGTAAAATGTTTTATTATCTCTGGATTTTGTAGTAACTCTTCTAATAGTTGTTCTTTCAATTCACCTCTTTTCTCAATGGTAGAAGTTCCACCAATTAATCGTATAAAATCCCTTATGGCTCCCTCAAATTTCAAAGTTAAAGAATCTATACATAGAATAAAGTTAGGCACATTATTATTATTCATTATGAAAGCCCACTCAAGTTGAGATAAAAAATCATATAAACCAGGAGCAAAAAGACTTAACCAATTAGATTTACTATCTAAGTCACGCTCAACATTTCCTCTGTCAAATTTTTGACCATACCATGAATTGTCATTCAGAAATTTAAAAACTGAATGATAATTTATCTTTCCATTAATTATACCTAATGCTGTAGTCTTTATAAACAAAGGGAAAACAAATAGATTAAAATGTAATGCATAAGCCTTAAAACGCTCATTTGCCTTTGCCTCCTCATCCGTCAGTTTTTTATGATTACTATTAATATCAAATACATTAACAGAAGTGAACTGATAAAAAGAATGTTTAAATCCTTCTTCAGTCATTTTATCTAATACATCAGTTTTAATTAGTAAATCATTACTTGTTGAAAAATAATGTAATATTGTTTCTATTGGCATTTGAAGGAGCAACTCTGATTTTCTATTCAAATAATCATGTACTAATTCAGTTTCTTTAATGGGCAATCTTACTTCAATTAAGGCAAGTTCGAATTTTGTTTTAAGTCTCGTGTATTCAATTAAAGTTTTCTCATATTCTTCAATGTTACCAGCCTTTTTATAATACTTGGCCTTTTCTCCAAATGATGTAAATCTAATAAAGTCCGTTTCTTCTAGATGTTGGCCTATTATACTATCTTGATTAATTGCCAATTTCTCATAATACTCATTAACAGGCTTTTTAAGCTTATCTGAAATCTTAATTGCTAAATTTAGGATTGATTGATTGACAAAATAATTGCCCGAATCAGAGAAATCAATCCAAGAAGTCAAAATAGGGAGTGAAAACTCAAATTCCTTTGCACGAAACAATTTCGAATCAACAGCAAGCTCTAATACATTTAACTTTTGATAATATGGAAGTTGAGAAGATTCAACAATATCTACAATAGTACTTTTTACAATCTCAATATAACATTTTGTTTTCTCTGAAATATGAAGTATACCTAAGTACATGACAAAAATTTAAATATTCCGATATTGTCTTGATAATAAGCGTTTAGCAGCACAGTTGCGATGTAGGTTAGACCATATTTAAAAATGCTTTTGGCCAGCTTCCCGTGCTTCTTGACCTCGATCGGTTTGA
>DATKVT010000013.1 GCA_035529935.1 Williamwhitmania sp.
AACTACCCTCGCTGCAAACTCAGAGTCCTACGAGAGCGTGCTCATAAAAGTTGAGAATGCAACCTGTACTGGCAGCCCATCTTCAGGAACCTTTACCGTTGATGATGGATCTGGTGTCCTTAACATCTACAAGGCACTCTACCTGCCATTGGCCATGACCACCAACGATGTGTACAATGTTACCGGTATTATTACCGATTACTCCAACGCCACCACACAAATGTATGAGCTTTACCCTCGTAGTGCTGACGACGTTGTTGACGTAACCACAGGTATTAGTGATAATAGCAGTGTGGCTACCAAGGTATTCCCTAACCCATTCACCAGCAGCTTTACGGTGAACTCGGGCAAGGTTGTTTCAACCATCTCTATCTACAACCTTCTTGGACAGAAGTTAGTGGAGCATAACTACAGCGCTGCTGAAGTAACTGTTCCTGCTGCTAACCTTACGAACGGTATCTACATTGTAAACGTTCGCTTCCAGGATGGAACTGCAACCAACCTTCGCATGGTGAAGAAGTAGGCTACAAACCATATCTTTGAAAAAATCCCTTGGCTTACCAAGGGATTTTTTTTATTACAATCCATTTTGAAAAAAATTAGATTAACAACCAATTTCTGACCATAGAAAAAGCAATGCACCAGTTTTCGATTCTAAAAAAATGGTAATTTTGTTTTCGAATTGAAGAGACATACCATCGAAAAACAAGATTTTGTCAAATAATCGAGTATGAATAATAAGATTAAAATCTCAGCATGGACATTAGTGTTTATTATGGGAATTGCCCTAACATCGTGCTATAACAACATCCCTTGTCCGGCCTACGTCAAGCAATCTAAGCCAGAGGTGGCGCAAAAGTCAGTGTAAATTTCTTTTCTGATAGAAAAAAATAACCTATTTTTAGAGTGTCAATAACCTAACACTGCAACCATGAAAAAATTGCTTACCATTTTCCTTACTCTAGTATTTATTGGCGCACTGAGCAGCTGTAAATCGAGTAAGCCCTGTCCAGCATATTCCAAAGGAAGTTCTGCGACATCAATAAGAGCATAAGGAAGGGTTACCTTCCTTTTTTTTACTTCTCCCTTCACTTCGTATTTTTCTTAATACCACCGTCCTCAAACGTTAATTACTCCTATCTTTACAAGGATAATTAAGTAGCGCAACTAACTATTTTGGTCAAGTGAGGAATTGCCTATACAAAGCACTGCTTGTTACAGTATTGCAGGCGATATTGCTCGTAAGCCACCTACAGGGGCAGGGTCAAATTGACACCACGGGTTCAAAAATTTACTTCCGGAATGAGGTAACCGGTGGTTTTATGCTCAACTCCAACGGAGTTGGCGTGAGTTACCGCTTTGCACGACGAGTGAATCTGCTTAAGAAAAATCTGATCGAAGCTGAGTTCTCGTTAGTAAAGCATCCCAAAGAGGAGAGCGTCAACAGCCCACTTTTCCCCAGCAATAAAAGCTTTGTTTTTGGCAAGCAGAACAACTTCTTCACCCTTCGAATTGGCGTAGGACAACAGCGCGAGATTTTTTCCAAGGCCGATGTTGGTAGTATTGCCATAAGGGTAATGGCCTCAGGCGGTGCTTCAATTGGCATACTAAAGCCATACTATATTGAAAAGATCAGCGTCACCGGTCCCAATCCCGACGAATATATCATTACCACCGAGAAATTTGGCCAAGACATCCACAGTGCGCTCGACATTTACCAGCGTGCACCATTCTTTACCGGCATTAATGAAGTCAACTTTGTTCCAGGGGCCTACCTCAAAGCTGCCGTGAGCTTTGAATACAGCCGCGTCTCACAGATTTTACATATTGTGGAGGGAGGTGCCATGCTGGAAGCCTTTCCCAAAAAGATTCCAATTATGGCCTTAACTAACAACAACCAATTTTTCCTTTCGGTATACGTCAGCTATCGATTTGGCCGCATAATTGATCCCAGGCTTCGTGCCATAAGGAAAGAGCAACGGCGAACCCAAAAAAAAGAATAGTTATTGATTTTTACTCTGTTAATTCTGTAACGTTTGCGTAAAAACAGGGCACATCCTCTGCCCCTTTGCGCATAAGTATTCAGGTAATATTGTATCTTTGTATTTCGAAAGTTTCACTAATTAAAATATAAATAACATGGCAAAGATTAAAGTTGCAATCAACGGTTTCGGTCGTATTGGCCGCAACGTTTACAAGATTGCCCTCGACCGTCCCGAAATTGAGATTGTAGGTATTAATGACCTAACCGATACCAAAACGTTGGCTCACCTGCTAAAGTACGACTCCACCCAAGGCAAGTTTAATGGGGAGGTTAGCTACGACAAGGAAGGTATTATTGTGAATGGTAAAAAAGTTCCTGTATATGCCGAGCGTAGCCCAAAAAATATTCCCTGGGCCACTACCCCCGATGTAGTTGTTGAGTCTACTGGCATCTTCACCAAGCGCGAAAGCGAAAAGGGTGGCTACGGCGATCACCTCAAGAATGGTGCAAAAAAGGTAATTCTAACCGTTCCTTCCAAGGATACTATCGACAAGATGATTGTTCTTGGCGTTAACGATGCAGAGCTTAAACCAGAGCACATTTGCGTTTCCAATGCATCTTGCACCACCAACTGTCTTGCTCCAATTGTAAAGGTTCTGAACGATGCTTTTGGCATTGAAAATGGATTCATGACCACCGTTCACTCCTACACCAACGACCAAATGGTTCTTGATGCACCTCACAGCGACCTTCGTAGGGCTCGCAGTGCAGCTGTTTCCCAGATTCCTACTACCACTGGTGCGGCTAAGGCTGTTGGCAAAGTTATTCCTGAACTAGCCGGCAAGCTCGATGGTATGGCAATTCGCGTCCCCACCCCAACCGGTTCAATCGTTGACTTTGTAGCCAACCTCAAAAGGGAAGTTACCATTGAAGAGGTAAATGCTGCCATGAAGAAAGCTGCTGAAGGCCCAATGAAGGGGATCTTAGAATACACAGAGGACCCCATTGTTTCGGTTGACATTATCCACAATACCCATAGCTCAATTTTTGATTCTCTCAGCACCATGGTTAATGGCAAGACCGTTAAGGTTCTGTCTTGGTACGATAACGAGTGGGGTTACTCCTGCAGAGTTGTTGACTTAGCCGTTAAACTTTTTAAGTAATCATTTATCCACAACATTGCTTAAAATCTCACAAAAGATTTAGAGCATACGAATAATAAAAAAACCGGGAGATACTCCCGGTTTTTCATTTTTCGCTTGAGTGGTAATTATCTCTTTCCACCTCTTAGGTTGATGTCGTATATTACTCCATTAACAGTTACGGTGGCAAGGTTGTCGCAATCACCATTTCCATAATCGAGGGTAGCTGTTTTATCTCCCACTGCGATATCTACCGTGCCAGCAACTATCCAGCGACATGCTCTCTGAATTTGAAGCGCGTTGACAATAGTGTGGGTGTAAGTTTCTCCCTGACGGTTAACGCCAGTTTCAGAACCTTCTACGCTGAATACATCATCCCAAATGTTGTATGGTGTGTCCATTCCGCTAACCCATGTTCTGGTGCGATTGGCCTCACGAGTATAGGTGGTTCCATCGGCAAAGGTGATTTTTCCGCCTGTGAGCGTCACAGAATACTGATAATCAGCAATCTTCTGCACAACCCGCGTTCCTTCAATCAAGTTGTCGTCGATAGTGAAGTTTTGGAAGGTCACCGTTCTTGTATACTGAGCCTGTAGTGGGCCACCAACAATGTTAATTACAATAACACCATTCTTAACGTGACCATTGCTGGCATTTGGATTAGTCCAATTTACGTAGGTTACGGTTTTGGTTACACTGCCATCATTATTAACTGTAGTAACTATGGTACGTGATGAGGCATCATCGGCATAGGCTGCCATGGTTGGAGAAGGAGCCGAACTCATTTGGGCGCCACTGTTGGAGGTAATGTCATCAACTTCTGCATCAACATCGTCGTAGGCTGTGGTGACCTGATCGTCATCTGTAGTGGAGGAAACAATCGGATTTGTTGGAGTCGTATCCTTTTAGCAGGAGGAGAACATGAATACTGCAAAAGCAGCTGCGAGAAGGAAATTAATTCGTTTCATAGTATTAGATTTAAATGGTAAATAATTCATTTTTATACCAGCAGTCTTTTTGTTTCTGCTTTCGTCTGTAATACATCGCATAAAAAAAACACCCTACATTTTTCCAAAAAAAATGTAAAACGAATATTTAATAATCTAGTAACAAATTGATTATATGAATCTTAAGGAATGGAAGAATATTTTAAAAGCAATTACAACATTGCTATTGAAAATTAGTTTTATGCTGAATCTACACCTTAATCGATCAAAAAGAAGGTGCTTTAAAGAACTAACCTTTGCCCCCAATCGTTTACATTAAACTCAACAAACGGAAACATTTTCTCTATGAGGAGGGTGAAATGATTTTCTTTTTATAAACTTGTAGCTATTCAAAGTTTTCCCTAAGCCTTGATATACCAACTATGAAAAACCTCTTACCTTCAGCCATTACTGCCATAATTATTGCCGCCATCTTAACCATTTCAGCGGCCACTGCCTATGCCCAACCCAATAGGGCGAAAGCAATGCTTGTAAAAAGCACCAGCACATCTGTTGTTGCAACATTCAAATCGCCACTTCCCCGATCCATTAGCGTGGAAACACCACGAGGCACCTCAAATGTTTACTTCATTGACGGTGCGGCTAACATTCTAACCAAGGGGATGCCCGCGCTGCCAAAATTGACCAAATCTATTATTGTACCAACCAATGCCCATGTGGAATTGGTAATAACGGACTCAACATACAAGGATATCCCCAACGTAATGGTGGCGCCTTCGAAGGGGAACATTAGCAGGGATCAGGATCCAGCGAAAGTCCCCTTTATTTATGGGGCGGCATACAGCAAAAATCAGTTTTTTCCAGGTAATTTGGCCGAGGTTGGACAAAGCTATACCCTCCGCAAATATAATGGAGTGCCAATAGTTGTTTATCCTATACAGTATAACCCGGTTACCAAGGTGCTTCGGGTGTATACCTCAATTACCGTTGAAGCAAGGTTTACCTCCAGCAACCCCATACTGGCAATGGCTTCGCAACCGCAGCAATCTGCAAGCGATGGATTTCGGGATATTTACAAAACTCAGTTCCTCAACTATACAGAGGCAGTAAGCGATCGCTACACTCCACTGTCGGATGTGGGAACCATGCTCGTTGTTTGCTACCACGATTTTATGTCGGTCATGCAGCCCTTTGTGGATTGGAAAAATCAGCGGGGCCTAAAAACAGTTTTAGTTGATTTCTCTACCATAGGAACCACCGCTGATCAGCTAAAAACATACGTATCAAACTACTACCATCAAAATGGACTCACCTTTCTTCTTCTTGTTGGAGATTCGCCACAAATTCCGTCAAAGCAGCTCCCTCTGATCACCACCACAGGAACTGGTTATTCAGACTCCTACTACGGAATGATTGATGGCGATGATGCCTACCCAGAAGTTATTGTAGGACGATTTTCAGCCGAAAATGCTACGCAGGTTACTACCATGGTAAACAGAAGCATCAGCTATGAAAAGAGCCTAAAGGAAGACGCAACCTGGCTGAGCAGTGGAGTTGGCATTGCCTCTGCGGAGGGAGGCACCGATGGCGACAATGGTGAGTCCGATGCCCAGCACATGGAAAATATTCGAACAAAGCTCATGGCCTTTGGCTATTCACCGGTTACCCAAGTTTACGATCCTAATGCCAGCAAGGGCACCCTCATTTCCAGAATTAACGAAGGAACTGGGATTATTAACTACGTGGGCCATGGAGCAGATACTTACTGGGTTACCACCGGTTTCGGATCGAGCGATATGAGCTCGTTAACCAACACCGATCGCTGGCCATTTATTTTCGACGTTGCGTGTGTTAATGGAAATTTTGTTGGGCAAACCTGTTTTGCGGAGGCATTTACCAGAGCCTCCACGGCCAACGGCCCAACCGGAACTGTAGATATTATAGGTTCCACCATCAACCAATCGTGGGCTCCACCCATGGACGGTCAAGATGAGATGGTTAATATTCTTACCGAAAGCTACTCCGACAACATTCGCCGAACCTACGGGGGAATCGTGGTAAATGGTTGCATGGCTATGAACGATAAGTATGGATCGGATGGCGATGAAATCACTGATTTCTGGGCCATATTTGGAGATCCAAGCCTACTTGTACGCACCAAGGCACCATCAAAACCATACGTTTCCCATCAAGCGGTTATGATTGTTGGCCAGCAATCGATGGATATTACCACCGATGCCAACAATGCCACCGTTTCGCTGTGGCAAGCAGGGAGTTCTCTTGCAACCACTACAACCGCTAATGAAACTGCCACCCTAACATTTAACCCGCTAGTAACTACTGAACCAGTAATACTAACCCTTACTGGATATAACCTTGTGACTACCATTGACACTTTGCCAGTTACCGTAGGCAATGAACCATATATTACAATAAAGTCCATCACCCCAGTTGCCAACATGGCTTTGGGTGCCGAAAGAAGGTTGAATCTGTCGCTGAAAAATATTTCCACAAACGCTGAGCCCATCACCAATGCTACTATAAAACTACGCTCCACCGACAGCAGAATTACGCTGGTTGATTCTACCGAAACTGTTGCAAGCATAGGTCTCGATCAGGTTGATCTCTCCTCGGCATTTTCCGTTCTAGTAAATGCCAACCTGCCTGACCTATCTCAAATAAAATTTTCAGTTGTAATTGAGGGAACCTTCGACGGAGGAGTATATTATACCATTGCACCCTTTACCATGCAGGTAACAACACCCTTCATTAAGACCACAAATCTTACTGTCGACGATTCCTATGGTAATAAGAATGGGAATCTCGACCCGGGTGAATTTGGAATTGGTAGCATCACCATAAAAAATACGGGCCATTCCGTTGCACAATCACCCTCAGTATTATTCTCCTCCTCCGATAGCACCCAGCTTATCATCCTTTCACCTGCAATACCGATTGGTAACATGAACGTTGGCGATGAGCAGACAATTCCAGTAAAGCTGAGTTCACCCGCATCGGCAACAGAAGGTGCAAAACTTCAACTTTATACCAACGCAACCTGCTCCAATCAACAGAGTTCAAGAGATACGACAAACCTGCTTTTGGGGGCCCAGAGCTACCTCACCATGAAGAATGGAATTTACCAGGTTTGCAACACAAAACTTTTCGATTCAGGTGGTCCAAGCAATAATTACAGTGCATTGGAGAACTACACCATGACCTTGACAACCGGTGACCCGTCCACTCGTTTGAAGCTAAATTTCTTGAGCTTTGTAACCTCCGCTTCTGATGTGATGACCATATACGATGGGCCATCCAATAGCTATCCGGTTTTAGGAACCTATTCCGGAACAGTCGGAGCATTTGAGGTAACATCGAGCAGTTCATTTTTAACCATTTCATTTATGAGTGGCAACACCGGAATGGCTGGATGGGATGCTAACATTCAATGTTTTGCACCAACTTCCTTGCCAACATGTCCATCAATTGTTTCTCCGTTGATTGGTGCCACAAATCAGCGGGAACCTGTGCTGCAGTGGAGTGGCAAAAACTCCGATTACTATAAAATTTATTGGGGCACGAGCAATACTCCTGCACTATATGATACCACATCGAGCACAAGCATGCAGGTTCGCCTAATGCCTAATACCAGCTACTACTGGAAAGCTGTTGGAGTAAATCAGGCAGGCGAGAGCATTGGATGCCCAGTATGGAACTACACAACCGGATCAAAATCCGATAGCCTCATAATGAAAAATGGCATGGCCTATTCCTGCAATGCTGTCTTTTACGACGAGGGCGGCCCAAATAATGATTACAATAACAATACCCTTGATACCTATACCATTTATCCTTCACAGCCAGGAGCAATGGTTAAGGCAACATTCTCCAATTTTGCCGTTGAAGATGGTTACGACACCCTTTATGTATGGAACGGGGCTAGCAGTGACTCTCCTCTAATAGGGGCTTTTAGCACAATAGGCTCCTTGCCTCTTGCCCTTCAGAATATGGTAGCAAATAACAGTAGTGGTGCCTTAACCTTCCGTCTATCCTCCGATTATTATGTTACAGAGGCAGGATGGAAAGCAACCATTGGATGCAACTTGCCAAGCACCACGGCCATTGCAACCCTTCATATTACAGATGGTACTAATCCTATTCCAAATGCATCGGTAACAGTTGGAGCATTAAAATACAGTACTGACGGTAATGGTAATCTGAGTGTTACCCTACCATACGGTATAAATACAATTGGTATAAATGCTGATGGATATAGGACCAATAATTTTGGTTGGAATATTTCCACTTCAATGGCAGATACCACAGTGGTGCTAAACGAGCTTTCAATTCTTAGCCTTACGGTAACCAATAGCGAAGATGCACATCCAGTTTATCCAGCACTGGTTACAGTTGATGGAGTTTCATATAATACAAATATTGGAGGGCTGGTAGATGCGCCAGTTTTAGGATTTCCTGCTGGATGGGCCGTTAGCTCCAATGGCTTCCAAAATGCCATGGGAACAACCAACTCTGCCACCTCAAGAGCCTCTGAATCGGTTGCACTAACTCCAATCAACCACGTTCAGATTAAGCTTCAGAATAGCGTAACAGACGAACCCATTTCAACCGGGACTGTTTTCCTTGGCCCAGAGCAGAGCCTATCCGGTCTAGATGGGATTGCCCATTTTATTGCAGCTTCAGGATCCTATGACGTGGAGGCCTCTGCACCGGGTTACCAAACGACTAACCTCAGCAGCAAGGATATCAATTCCAGCAATGCTAGTTCAATTTCAATATCAATGATGCCTAACCAGTACAACCTAACCATTATAGTCATAGACACGAATACCTCCGCTCCATTGGTTAATGCTGCTGTAGCCATCAATGGACAAACATACTATTCTGATGCCACAGGTACAATGGTTATTACCCTATATCCCGGGAACCATGCATTTACGGTATCGGCCGATAATTACGATGTTTATTCGGGAAGCGTAACCCTAGAAGGTGCTGATAAATCCATTACCGTGCTACTCAAGGGGGTTAGTGTGAACGGAAATAACACCTTCTCAATCTTTCCTAACCCAGCAACCGACGAATTTACAGTTGACACAGGAAAAGATGGCAAGATATTGGTAACTGTTTTCAACCTTGTGGGAGCAGCTGTAATAGAGGAAATGGTTGATAACGGAACCTCAATCAATATCTCCAGCCTACATAAAGGCGTTTACATTGTGAAAGTTACCTCAGAAGGCGAACAGCATGTATCGAAGCTGATAGTTAACTAAGGTTTATCAGATACAATAGCATTGAGGGCGTCTGCGAAATAATGCGGTCGCCCTATTTTTTTGATAACCCTTAAGGAAAATTGTAACTTCGGAAAGTATGATTGTCACTTTGGAAATACTTATGGAAGGTGTTGACAACTTGTAACTCGTCACTCTTCTGTCACACGTCACTTTCGTTGAACTTCCTTCACACTTTTCGATGAACGCCTAATTGCAAACTGCGGGTTAATTTCTGAGGAATTTCTCTCAAGACTACTCATACCTCAGGGCTTCAATTGGATCCAACCGAGAAGCCTTAACGGCAGGGAAGTACCCTGAAACAACACCTACAACAAAGCAAACCGCGATTCCAGTAATAATCCAAAACCAAGGAATAACAAATGAACTACCTATAATTACCGACATGATGTTGCCAACAATCACTCCCAAAATAATTCCAAGCACTCCACCCATCTGTCCAATAAAAATTGTTTCAAACAGGAACTGCTGCTTTATTGTTCTCGATTTGGCACCAATGGCCTTTCGCGTTCCAATTTCTCGTGTGCGCTCCGAAACCGAAACCAACATAATATTCATAAGCGCAATTGCCGCTCCAAGCAAGGTAATAATTCCAATGACAGTAGCAGCCATATTAATTACTGCTAAGTTACTAATGAGCATGTTGGCCAAGCTATCGCTCTTTTCAATGGTGAAATCGGTGGCATCGGAAAGGCTAAGGCCACGGATGATGCGGAAAAGCCCTTCTGCTTCAGAAGCGGCAACATCCAGTGCATTAATATCGGCAGGCCGAACGTTTATCTCAAAACTTTGCCATGGTGCACTAAAGTTAGTCCTCACATTATTCACTGTAAGGTAAACCGTTCTATCGTCTCCACCACCAAATCCTGTTCCCTTCGATTCTAAAACGCCAACAACTTTATATCTTGCTGAACCCACCGCAATGATTTTACCGATAGGATCTTCGTAAGGTTCAAACAATTTATTGGCGACCTCCTTGCCAATAATGGCAAGATAGCGACCAGCATCGGATTCTTGAACCGTAAAGTTTCTGCCCAACGCAAGCTCCTTCCCATAGGATGCAAGATAATTCTCATCTACTCCAACGACATCAATGTTGGGATTTGTCTTTTTAGTGTCATATCTTACAGTAGATGCCCCAGAGGCAAAAACCGAAATGGAAACGGTGGCAGGAAAGTTAAAGCGTTCCTTAAATGCTAAGGCATCTCTATAGGTTATATTGCTGAAGTTCTTAGCCCTGTGTCTTCTACCACCCGAATTAAAGCTACTGCGATTTTGAATAGTAAAAGTATTTGCGCCCATGCTGCTAAATTCACTTGTAATAGATGATTTTATAGACTCGATAGCGGTGCGAATACCAACCAACGCCATAATACCAAATGCTATAATAAGCGTGGTAAGGATAGTTCGGAGGAGATTAGACTTTACAGAATTAATGGAAATTCGAAAGTTCTCTTTTAATAGGGCACCTACCTTCATGGAAATATTCTTTTTTCGAAATTTAGCAAAACCAAATCAAAACACAGCAACAAAACAGATGTATGACTTACAATGAGTGCAAAAGCTTAACTAGTCTGGGCAAATGGGCTCGTTAACGGTAAAAAGAGAAACCGCACAAGCCACCTGCTTTTGATCGCCCATCAAGGTCACCACATCACCTTCAAGCAAAACCAACTCGCCGGAAGGATTTGAGATAAGTTCATCATTGCGCCGTAAAAGTAACACAGAAAGACCAAACTTTCGCCGCAGATGAATATCCTCCAAACTCTTTCCGGCAACATAACAACGAGGCAAAACCCGAAACGTTGCAAGTTCCACCTGCGTCATCAAATCTTTTAACCCAGCATTGCTTGGCTGGAACGAGAGCGAGCGAAACATTCGGTAGCCATCGGAGCGTATGTCGGCCACCATCTGCTCAATTTCATCACGCGGCACCAAGTAACGGGCCATTACGCGTGAAAATATTTCCACAGAGGTCTCAAAATCTTGGGAAATAACCTCATCAACTCCTAACTTGTAAAGCGCCTCCATATCGCGAGTTGAGCGTGTACGGATTATGATGTAGGCGGCAGAATTAAGCGATCGGGCAGCCGCAGCAATGCCAAAAGTGGAGGCTGCATCAGGCACGGCTACCACAACTACCGAAGCCCTCCTAATTCCGGCAGCGAGCAGAACAGGATCGGAAGCAGCATCGCCATAAAAGATGGGTTCATTTCTCCGTTGCTCCTTTCTTACAATCTCCGGGTTAAAATCAACTATGGCGTAAGGAATCCGAGCAATTTTCGATGCCCGCACCATATTGCGACCATTTAACCCATAACCAACAATAATCAAGTGGTTGCTAAGCTTCTCGTGCTTAGGTGGCCATACTGGGTTTAAACCACGCTTAAGCGCCTTGGGAATAGGAAGTTTCAGCAATTTATTGGCCAATGGAATAGAGGAGAGCATTAGCAAGGGTGCCACAGCCATGGTAAGCACGCTGCTGGCAATAAATATGCGGTACAACCAATCGTCCATAATCCCAAGCTGAACACCGCGCTGGGAAAGGATGAACGAAAACTCGCCAATTTGTGCCAATCCCAAGGCAACGATGAGTGTCGATTTAAATGGAAAACCAAGAACAAAAGCAGCAAAGCCAGCAATTACAGCCTTCAGCAGTATGACTGCCAATGTTACCGCGAGTATGAGCAGCAGATTATTCATAAAGAAATGAAGGTCGAACAGCATGCCAATGGAGATAAAGAAGAAGCTGGCAAACACATCCCTGAACGGAATAATCTGACCAAAGGTATGATGGTTATAGTCGGTCTCCGAAATGGCGAGCCCCGCAAGAAAAGCCCCCAAGGCCAAGGAAAGCCCAAGCGCATAGGTTATGTAAGTAATGGAAAACGCAATGGCTATAATTACCAACAAAAAGAGCTCGTTGCTTCCCGTCTTTGCCACTTGGTAAAGAACCCGTGGGATGATGTATTTTCCGGCAACAATGGTCAGTGCAATGATGCCAATGGCTCCGACTAGCAACTTTACAAAAGCACCGTCATCCTCGCTACCCTTGCCAGCCAGCAAGGGAATAGCCACCATCATAAGGATAACCGCTAAATCTTGGAATATCAATATCCCCAAAGCTGCATTTCCATAATCGGTACTGATAACCCCCTTCTCCTGCATCACCTTTAACACAATGGCAGTGCTGCTCAACGCAACCAAAAAGCCTATAAATAATGCATTCTGAAAAGAAAATCCAATAAAATAAACGATGATACCGGTAAATAAAATGGTTAGCAACACCTGTACAGAACCGCCAAGCAATGCCACTTTACGTATTTCAATGAGCTTCTTTAGCGAAAACTCAATACCAATGGTAAACAGCAAAAAGATTACCCCCAACTCAGCCAGAAACTCCATTCGGGTTCCATGCCCGGCCAACCCAAAGCCATAGGGTCCGGCTAATATTCCGGCGACCAAGAATCCAATTATTGCTGGAAGCTTTAACTTGTGGAAAATAAAGACCGAAAGGGATGCAATCCCAAACACTAGAGCAACTTCCTGCAATATTTCCATATCGATAATTTTGAGAAGACCAATTCAATTTGCCACTTAAGATTCAAAAAATACTAAATTTGCGGCTTAAGCCAAAGTATGGTCAACAGCTCTATTTCAGCAATTGTTAAGTTAGGCAATATTTTTGAGGAAGCCTGCTCCACCTCCGAAAATCTTTCGGCAGAGGCAACGC
>DATKVT010000014.1 GCA_035529935.1 Williamwhitmania sp.
TGCGCCATTGCCTACTTTATTGGTGGAAAAAGCACATCACTCATTCTCTTGGGAATGCTTTTAATCTTTCTGCTTGTGAGTAAGCCAGCAACTTTTCGAATTGCTGAGGATTTAAGCATTACAGAGGAGCAGCTGCCGGAGTAATGCGACCCCGCTAATCAACCTTTTTTCAATAGCCGAAATAGTTTCTCCTGTTCCTTGTTCCACGTTAACAAGGCAGCAGTTTTCTGCACATTAGCCAGCCAAAGATTACGCATTTCCTCGTTGGTAATCATTGTTCGCAAAGCATTTGCAAGTGCTTGAGGCGTGCGCTCTGCCAGAACCAATCCAACGCCGTAATCATCTACAATCTTCCTCATTTCAGGTAAGTCGGATACCAACACCGGAATGCCTGCGGCAATATAGTCGAACAGCTTATTTGGGAGAGCGTAGTGGTAGTTCAACCCCAAATCCTCCTCCAGCGAAAGTCCCACCATTGCTTCTGCGGTTATTGCCCGTAACTCACCGGGAGCAACTCTTCCAAGAAATCGAACCTGACCGGTGGCAACCAACGGTACAGCCAACTCTTTTATCGATTGCTCCGAGTCACCTGAACCGGCAATCCACAGATCTGCCTCCGGAAGCAGCTTCATGCTTTCGCAAAGCATCTCAAGGCCTCTACCCATGTTGAGTGCACCTTGATAAATGACAAGTGGCCGAGGGTGGTTCCTTAGAGGCATTGGAATTGGCTGTGCATATGGAAGGTTTCGGATAACCGTAAACAATCTTCCGTACCGTCTGGCATACTCCTGAGCAACGCCATCGGAAACAGTAAATGTCAAATCACATCCAGAGATGCAAGCCCGCTCAACCACTCGCCATGTTGCTCGTGCAAAACGATGCTTATCACCTACCAATTCAGGCACCTCAGTAAATAGCTCATGTGCATCAAAAACAAGGCATATAGGCTTTAGTAAGCGCATTGCCCTTGCAGCCAACAAGGTGTCGGTATCACATGCAACAACAACGCTAAATCGGCGAACAAGCAGGTAGAAAAAGGCCCACAAATTGTAGCATAGGTAGAATAATGAGCCATGGTTAAATGGAAGCCGAAATCGTACAATGGAGTAGGCCGAAGTAAAGGTGCGTTTGCTTAATGGCAATCGTCTACCCACGATGGTAACGCCATAGCCCAAGGTCGAAATGCTACTTGCCATTTTTGCTACGCGCTGGTCGGCCTCAATATCGTTGGTAACAAGAATTACAGCTTTTTGCAACTTTTTTCCCCAAATATAGCGAAAGATGCATGCCGTGAAGCCTTCCACCTCACTCAAAGTATGCTTATCTTTGAAAAAAATGGAAGAATGAAGGAATATAAGAGTTGCTCACTAAAGCCATACAACACCTTTGGCATTGAAGCAGAAGCCACTAGACTGATTATACTGGAAACAGAAACGGAAATACTGTCGTTATCGGAGGTGCTAAATTCAAATGAGCCTAGGCTTATTTTAGGAGGTGGAAGCAACATCCTTCTTACAAATAATTTTGAGGGTAACGTAATAGCCCCTTGGTTTAAGGGAATCGAAATTGTAGAAGATAAGGCTGATGGTGTGAAGGTAAAGGTCGCAGCAGGGGAAGAGTGGGACAGTTTTGTGGAGTGGGCTTGCCAAAGGAACTACTGGGGCATTGAAAATCTTTCGCTCATCCCCGGTAAAGTTGGCGCATCTCCCATCCAAAATATTGGTGCTTACGGGGTGGAAGTCAAAGATGTAATTGAATCGGTAACCTTTTTTGAAATAGAGAAAGGTGCATTTAGAACCCTTACGAACCAGCAGTGCCAATTTGGCTATAGGAACAGCATTTTCAAGCAAGAGCTCAAGGGGAAAATCATAGTCACCTCTGTAACTTTCAAGTTGAGTAAAGAACCCAAACCTATTCTTCACTACGCTAACCTACAGGATCTAGCAGGAGTATCGCCCACCACTATGGCCATTCGAAAGGTTGTGATAGGCATCCGGGAGTCGAAACTCCCCAACCCGAAAATTACTGGCAACGCAGGTAGCTTTTTCAAAAATCCGGTAATCGACGAAAAACTATTCAACAAACTAAAAGCAACCTATCCCGATATTCCCTCCTACCCAAGTGAAGGAGGAACTGTAAAAATTCCAGCGGGATGGCTAATTGAAAAAGGAGGATGGAAAGGTAAAACTGTTGGGAATGTAGGGGTTCACGCTAAGCAGGCCTTGGTTATTGTGAACTATGGAGGGGCAACGGGAGAGGCGATTATTGGGCTGGCCAAGGAAGTACAGCGCACCATCAAAAACCAGTTTGGCATTGAGCTAGAGATGGAAGTCAACGCAATATAAATCGGTAAAAACTATTCAGTGATTAACAATAGTTCACCGTTATATGCTCACTATTATCGAGTATCAACAACATCTAAATATCAGTTTTACAACATTAACTAGCAGAATAATAGCGTCAGTTGTCGTCTACCTTTGTAGTCACTTAAACAGCAAGGTATGAGCAAACAAATTCTAGAACCAAAGCCTACAATCACCATGAGACTTGTAAAGGGCGAAGATTTAAATCACCATGGAACCCTTTTCGCAGGAAGAACTGCTGAATGGTTTGTGGAATCAGGATTTATCGCCGCAGCCTCACTGGTTGATCCGCAGCACGTGGTTTGTCTTAAAATTCATGGAATGTACTTCACCAAGCCTGCACGGCCTGGTCAAATTCTTAAGTTTACCTCCAAAATTGTATTAGCAGGCAGGAGTAGCCTTATTGCCCACATCGATGTAATTCGTGCCGGCAGTGTGGAAGAACCTTTCGTTAGTGGGTTTATTACCTTTATTTATGTAGACGACACCACCAAACCGATTTCACACAACCTTGAAATTGTGCCAAAAAGCGATGAAGACATCAAACTCCACGAAATGGCTAAAGCGCTAAAGAAATAGATTAACCGATAAAACAACAACAGTTCGGAGCATTACCCAGAAAGGGTTCTGCTCCTTTTTATTTGGGGATATCAATAAGTTTTGAATAAGGGAGTTGTGCTGCCAACCGAGTTAATGGAAATGGATTCGGCAATTCGTTCAGGGGTATAAACAAAAAAAGTCCCGAGCTCAGTTGAGCTCGGGACAAAAAACCGGCGGCGGCCTACTCTCCCACCTTGCGGCAGTACCATCGGCGCTGGCGGGCTTAACGGCCCTGTTCGGAATGGGAAGGGGTGGTACCCCGCCGCCATAGC
>DATKVT010000015.1 GCA_035529935.1 Williamwhitmania sp.
GTAATCATGCCAAAAATGTTATTCGAGCGGTAGAAGAGTCCTGTGCTTCGGCTATTATTTGTGAAAAACCAATGGCTTTAACCGTTGAAGATGCTGAAAAAATGAATGGTGTCTGTGAAGAGTTTGGCGCCAAACTATTCGTAGTAAAACAAAACCGATACAACCTCCCGGTGTTAAAACTTCGTGAAGCCCTTGAATTGGGTAGATTCGGCAAGTTATTCCTTGGTACAATACGCCTGAGATGGCACCGGGACCAGAACTATTTTGACATGGATGATTGGAGAGGAACGTGGAAGATGGATGGAGGAGTAGCGGCAAGCCAGGCCTCTCACCATGTAGACCTGCTTCAATGGATGATGGGAGACGTCAAATGGGTTCAAGCTCATAAGGCCACCCTTTCACTTGATATCGAAGTAGACGATACTATGGTGGCCATACTTGGGTTTGAGAGTGGAGCTGTTGGGGTAATCGAAGCAACAAATGCAACACAACCAGAAAACCTTGAAGGAAGTTTAAGTGTCTTGGGAGAAAATGGAACTGTGGTTATCGGTGGAATAGCTGTTAATAAAATGGAGACATGGAAGTTTAAAAAGGCTCATAAAATGGACGTTGATGTCATGGAACACTCCGAAAACCCAAAAGACGTGTATGGATTCGGACATGCAAGATTTTATGAAAATGTGGTGCAGAATATAAAATCTGGCAAAGGAACAGTAGTTGATGGCGAAGAAGGGTTGAAGTCGTTAAAGCTGATTAATGCAATTTATGAAAGTGCTGAAACGGGAACAAAGGTTTATTTGAAGAAGGAAAGTAAACTTGGAAAATAACCGTTGCATAATCATCCTCTCTGAAAAGAGTAGTGGGTCTTCAGCCTTGATGAAATATTTGTTAAGGTATGAGGATATCCATGCTGTTAAACACACCAGGCACAATGAGAGGGAGACGCTGTTCTGGACAAAGGCTGCAAGCGTGTTGGAGTTGCACCAGAAGGGGCTGGTTGGAAGCGAGGTTCCTATTTCAAAATGTAATTCATCAAACCAGTTATTATATTTTTTAAGACAAAACAATGTTTTGGGGTTATACCATAAGTCTGGGATTGGATTATCAGAAGCGTGGGGTGATCTTTGCGAGCGATATTCTCCTGTTTTTCTTGAAAAATCACCACACTATTTGGCTAATTGGGTTAATATTAGCTTGATATTAGATGCTATTGGAATGCTTCCTAAAATAAATCACCAAATAGTCGGCCTAATCCGCCATCCACTAAACACCCTCTATTCAATCCACCGGCGCTGGAAACTCAATTTAAATGAATATGAGAAGCAATGGAGACGGTCGTATACTAACCTACTTCGATTAAAGAAGATTCTCCCCGACAAAGTACACATAGTTAAATATGAGGACATGTGTAAAACAGCAAACCATTTAAAACCGGTTATTGAATTTGCAGGATACAAAGAAATAAAAGAAGCCAGTTTCAAGGAACCAAGGAAAATACCAGAATCATTTAATTTTAAATTACAGGAAAGCACTATTAAGTTAGCTGAAGAATTTGGTTATGAATAATGAAATTAGTTCCAATTGATTAAAACTGTTCTTTGACATAATTGGGTGAGGTAAATAGGCGGGGGCTTGCGCCACCACCGTTACCTTGAATTAGAATTGCGGTTGTAGCCGCTTCAAATTCTCCAATTGGTTCCATTAGCTACTGTTATACGCAGTAACAACAGGCTCGTAAAAACCTCCACCTAAGTTCCTTTATAGGTTTCGCCTCACCCATTTATTTCAAAGAACGAAAGGACTAAATACTATGCAAAACTCAACAAATACAGACAACGTTAAATTGAGCCCGAATAGGCTCCAATGGTAGGTTATGAAAGAATACAATAATAAAAAAACGTCAATAGTATATCCCGATAACGTTATAGATTGTTCTGTAATAATAGGGCATTTTGTACTTATACGTGAAAATAATCATATTGCTAAAAATGTCCGCATAGGTTCATATACTGAAATTGCGCATGATACTGATATTGGTAAAAATGTAAATATCCATAGTGGGTGTTTTATACCTGAGTTTACTATTATTATGAAGAATTGTTGGATAGGCCCGCATGTTACCTTTGTAATGACATATACCCACAAACCGGGGGGAAATATAGAGAAGGTGTTATTGTTGAGCCAAATGCTATTATTGGTGCAAATTCAACTATTATGGCAGGAGTCAAAATAGGGGCAGGAGCAATAATAGGGGCTGGTAGTGTAGTGACAAAAGATGTGCCTTCCGGAGAAGTGTGGGCTGGAAATCCTGCTAAATTTATTA
>DATKVT010000016.1 GCA_035529935.1 Williamwhitmania sp.
GGGAGGTAGGTTTTAATGAAAAAAGAGAGGTCATTATACGAGTGCCATGAGGCGAAGGTTATCGGGCCACGGATAAAATGTGCCAAGAAGCACAAGTTGGGCGCGGCTGTAGATGGGGGGATTCCGTTAACCCGGATGAAAAGAGGGGAGCCTTTGCAGTGCGTGACCTGCGCGGGTTGTCTGGACTTCAACCGCAACGGTGGAATACCGGCAAAGGAAAATAGGGGCTGGTAGGTTGGATGAACATTCTCAATCGGCTGTATTGTGCTAAATGCAAACGAGACTCCTGGCACACAAACGGCTGCTGCAATATCTGTAAGGGGGGTTAAGTTCTCTTTTGGTGGATAGGAGTGAGAAATGAACACGGAGGATAAACGTATATTAGCTGAGAAAATGCTCGTCTGGTTAAAGCAGAATAATATGCAGACATGGAAAAGCAATAGTGATATGGTGCATCAGTTTAGCAAATCAGTTGATTATGAAGTGTATGACTGCTGGAAAGCTCTTGAATTATTAAGATTTTGCGGTCGGGTAATCTACAATAGCGCTAACGGTCGCAAGGGAGCCCACATTGAATCCTTTACCCCGATTCAAGGGTATGGGGCATTTCCATTGGCGGGCAGACTTTCAGCCGATAAGAAGCAGGCTTATAAACATGCGATTGAATCACTAGCTAAATACAAATTTATGATGTTTGGCTATCATGCTGCCATGTGGGTACATTTGAATAAGATAGACGGTTAAGTTCCGTTTTGGTTGGTAGGAGGAAAAATGAAGAGATTACTTAATAGAAAGTTAAGTTCCGTTTTGGTGTTTGGAGGGAATTAGGATAATGAAAGTAGCATACGCAGATCCCCCTTATATTGGGCTTGCGAATTACTATCCTGAAAAGACTGAGGTTGACCACCTCGAGCTGGTTAAGTTCGGTTTTGGTACCTGGAAAAATAAGGAGGTTTTAAATGGATTCCCATGTAGAGGTTGCCCAAAAAACCCAGCTATATCTTTGCCCTTGCCCTGAGTGCGGCATAGAATTTGGTATCTCACACTGCTTTGAGAAGCGAAGGCGTGAAGACGGTAGAACCTTTTATTGTCCTAATGGGCATCGCATGAGTTGGGGCGATAGCGAAACTAGCAAGCTACGGAATCAATTAGCGCAAACCAGTCGTAAACTTGAATACTTGGAAGCAGACCATGCTAAAGCACAAGAGAAAATTGTTTCGCTTGAACGCTCGGAGTGCCCTGCCTGTAAGCAAGTAATTAAGAATTGCAACATGGCACGGCATATAAGGGCACAACATAAGGAGCCAAAATGACTCAGGTAACAAAACCGAACTTAACCCTAATTAGTGAACGAAAGGAACCATCATGCAAAACGTAATCTCTGGCAGACTCGTAGGCATTGACGAAAACAAAGTCCAAATACAAATGCCAAACGGCATGATTGCAACCTATCCGCACAATGGGCTGAATGATGCCGGCGCCAAAGTAGATTTGCAATGGCTGTATGACAACATGGGGCAATCTGTCGTGTGCCTAGTAATAGACAAGGTGATTACGGAAGCTAATCCTTTAGGGGCGAGGATATAAGAGGACATGAAAAAAGCAGCAAGGTTTTATAGCGTCAATCAACAAAAAGTAGATGAACTTTGCCAGCAGATGAAGGGGATTGATGTGGCTAAAGAGTATTTCCCTGATGCAACTGAGGGAGAGGCTGGATATATTCTATGGAACGAAACAGGCTTTCCCGCCTTCTGGCGAATTCCCGAGGATGGCAACACGCCCGAAGAGTGTTTGAGAAAACAACTAGCTGATTTTAAAGCAAAAAGCAAGGAAGGCATTGTCGATATTTCACAATCGACTAAAGCTAATAAGGCAATCGATTCCAATCGATGCCCGTAACCGTCTTAAAGCCGTAACAGTATAAAGGAGGTTAAGTTCTTTTTTGGTGGATAGGAGAAAATCAGGAGGTTGTTATGAAACATTTTGTGGGATGGCAGAGCATCATATTCAAGGCGGTATTCTCAGCTTTCATAGTAATAAATTTTGTACTGTGTATCCAAATAATTCAAAACCAGCACATGATTATGGATGCCTTGGGTATAGTTCGATAGGAGGCTGATGTGAATACTCTCATGGACTGCTTTTATAGCATATTCTATTTTGCTAAGGGGTTCTTATTCGGTATAGGGATTGTCTTAGGACTTTGTTCTATTGTTGGTTTAATAATCTGGTGGATACCCGTGTCGATTATTTATGACTGGAATATTTACTTGTTCTTTGGGGCTTGGTGGGGATGGTGGATTTTTCTATGGGCTACTTGGGTTGGTATAGCAAACGCGAGGAGGATGGGTTTTTGACCCAAGCACCAAAACGGAACTTAACCGTAAGGAGGTTAATGTAATGCCGAAGTTAACTGAGGAAAGACGAAGACAAATTCAAGAAAGCCAAGAACGTGAGAGGGTATTCTGGCATAAGGTTGAGCAAAAATACAATACCAAGAAGAAGCGTCATGCTGAGTGCAGGC
>DATKVT010000017.1 GCA_035529935.1 Williamwhitmania sp.
CCCGTTGTGTTTGAACTTAATGGTAAAATCACATATCGTAACAAGGTTTGGGGTGGCCTTTCGCTGCGCTGGAAAGATGCCGCATCAATCTTGATAGGCTATATCCACGACAACAAGTATATGTTTGGCTATTCATACGACTACTCGTTTACCGCACTAAGCCACTATAATAGTGGGACCCACGAGATTATGATCGGTGTGCTTTTCGAAAATATTAAGTAAGTTTGCCCTCAAAAAAAATGCTCAGATCACTTTTCCTGTTTTTAATTGGAGCCACTATATTTTCCGGCTGTAGCAACCATAATAACATTATCCCAGAAAAGGATATGGCTGCTATACTTTATAAAATGTACCTTACTGACGGATCACTATCTATAGCTGCCTCACCGCGAGAAATACTTGGCAGGGACAGCATCAACTATTATGGTGAAATTTTTAAATCATTTCATTCCTCTCCAGAACAGTTCAGTAAGAGCTATTATTACTACCTAGGAAAACCAGATATACTCGATAAAATTTATGATCAGGTAATCTTGAAATTGGAGATGGAAAACCAAGTCATAGATGATTCTATAACAAAAGAAGATAAACCCCAAAACTTGTGGAACAAAATGGCTATTTGGAATCTATCCAACCAGCACTCCAACGAAAAAATTGAATTTTCCGTTCCCGTTTCTCATAAGGGCGTCTATACACTTAAGGTGTTAGCCTTTGTAAGTCCTAAGGACATGTCCACCAACCTTCGAATAGTTGTTGGAACCTCTCCCTCAGACAAAACGCCCCTTGAGCAATTGAACAACAAGCAGGTAATCCCATTTAAAAAGGAAAATAAGGTAGATACCTATATTGCATCTTTTAATATTACAGATGATAAGCCAATCTTTATCAAAGGACGAATACTTGATTTTGATAATAACCCAGAAACACCACCTCTCCGCTTTGTCGGTATTCGTCGTATATCACTTACTACACCAGCTCTTCTTTCCGACAAAAAATCAACCCCCCATCCCACACCACCAATTCAGCCAGATAAGAATCGGATTCATCATCCCTACGAAGTTGTTCTTCCGAAAAAGAAATGAGGAAAATTTCCGCCTCTCTAGTATTTCCCATATCCTCCCCACCGATAAGGCATGGGGTAGTTGTGGTTGACCACGAAGGAACAATACTGGAATTGCAAGACACGCTTGATCGTGAAGCTGAAGACATTGAGCATTACAACGGAATAATATTACCTGGATTAATAAACACGTATGGGATTTCATGCGGTTCGTCCATAACAGATGAGAAGAATAAGGTCAGCAAAGAGACCAACCTGAAATACTTTCACTCCGGAACCGTTCTGGTAGGCATCGAGAAAAATGAAAATGACTTCCTTGGGGAATACCAGCCACACTCCCTTGTGACATACAAGGCATTGAGTTGCCTGTTGCCAGAAACCGCTCTACTTGTTGATCGTAATACCTCCTCAACAGATATACCCTTCCTTGTAAAATTTGGTACAGAGAGTGCAAGTTGGGAGACCACACTCAATCAGCTACTTCAACTTCCTCGCAACCTACATCTTCTAATTCATCATACAACCGAAATTCCGGAAAAGATCATTGCCTCCATAGTTTGCCATTTTTTGTTTTGCAGCTTTATTGTTTCAGAGACAACCAGTGCTGAATCAATTTCGAGATTGAGAAAACTTGGCTGTAAAATTGTTCTGGGCAGCGTCCAATCAGGCTCAACAAACATGCTGCAACTGCTTAAGTCAATTCAGGAAGTTAACGATAATATTGCCCTTGAGGAGATGCTCACTTGGGCCACACTTAATGGAGCAATAGCTCTTGGTGTTGATGATACCTTTGGCAGTCTTGAAAGAAATAAAAAACCGGGAATTCTTCTCCTCACCGGTATAAATATGCAAACTTTCAAAATCAAAGAAGAGGCAAAACTGAGAAGATTGGTCTAACTACTTCTCGTGGATACCATGAAATCCAACAAAATGTTCCTGATAGTAGTCGTTTAAAAACTGAACTATATCTCTCATCTTTTCTGGCTGCCCCTGCTCAAGTCCTTTCCGGATGGAATCGAGCTGAACCAAGAATTTTTTATGCAGAACATGATGCGCTTCTCTAGTGACAGCATCTGCCTTCATGAGCGCCAACTCCTCATCGAGTAATGAACCCTCAGCATAGTTGGCCAGCATGTAAAAAACATCGCCGATGAAACCATTCTCAATACCGGCTTGAGCCAACGCTTCCACCTTCGAAATAAGCTCACGGAACCTTTTGGCATTAATGGAAACTACCTCGAGATAATCTAGCTCACCGTTAAGTTTTTCGTGTTGTTCCATAGCTTAGTGTTTGCTCATAAAAATAGGGTACCTCAGTTCGTAACAAAATGATAATTGTCAACTATGTGTATGACTGTTTAAAAAACCTTTAGAAAACGTTTTAGCAGCATCAAAAGAGAATGCTAAATTTGCATAAAAAAATGGCCACGTTTATATTCGATAAAATTGTTTTCGGGCCGGTTAGCAGTCGCCGACTGGGTGTATCTCTCGGCATTAATCTGCTGCCAACCACCTGCAAGGTTTGTAACTTCAACTGCATATACTGCGAGTGTGGCTGGAATACACCAAACAGCAACAGGGAAAAGCTGCCAACCCGCGAGGAGGTGAGAAAAGCGCTAAATATCCAACTCAAACAAATGGCTTCAGAAAATAAGCCACCCGACGTTATCACTTTTGCCGGAAACGGTGAGCCGACGCTGCATCCTCAGTTCGAACCAATCATTGACGACACCATAGAACTTCGAAATGAACATTGCCCAAATGCCAGAATTGCGGTTCTTTCCAATGCAACCCGAATTAGCCAGGAATCCGTATTTCGCGCACTTCAGAAGGTTGATCAAAATATTCTAAAACTTGACGCGGCTACTGACTCACTTGTTGAGGCGCTTAATCAGCCAAACCATCCATACAGCGTTGAGAAAACCGTAGACAACCTAAAGCGATTCAATGGAAATTTTATTCTGCAAACACTTTTCGTAAGGGGAACTTACAACGGAAGCACTGTCGACAACACTACACCAAATGAGGTTGCCAAATGGCTGAAGATTGTTGAAATGCTTCACCCTAAGGAGGTGATGGTGTACACCATAAGCCGCGATACACCCGCTCAGGGATTGAAAAAAATTTCAAAAAAGGAACTTGAACAAATTGCACAGCAGGTTAGATTACTAAACATCGCCGTTTCTGTTTCAGAATAAGTTACCATGAATCCGACCAAGGTCTTTGTATGTCCGTTAAGCTGGGGTTTGGGCCATGCAACACGCTGCATTCCTGTTGTGGAGACCTTGCTGGCGCAAAAGGCCGAGGTGATTCTTGGTGGCAATGGAGCATCGGGCCAGCTGCTTCAAAAGCGTTTCCCCGAACTGTTGTTCGTGCAGACACCATTTCACGAAGTTAAACTCCATCGACACTTTCCGGCTTGGTTGAGCATTTTGGCTCAACTTCCAAGGCTTATTGGCGACCTGTTCAAGGAAAGGGGGGTTGCTAATCGAATGGTTAGTGAATACGGTGTAAGGATCATTATTTCCGACAACCGCTACATGCTTCGCTCTTCTAACGCTATTTCGGTATTGATTACCCATCAGCTCCGGCTCAAGCTTCCTTTAATGCTAACCCCTCTAGAACCGCTGCTGGCACTTTTAATCCGAGCACTAGTATCGCCCTTCTCCCAGATTTGGGTGCCCGATTTCTCTAATGAGCAAAACCTTTCGGGTGCACTTTCGCATGGATGGCTTTGCCGCAAAAAGGGTGTGGTTTATGTTGGCCCACTTTCGCGATTCAGGCTCCCCTTACCCCTGATACCAAAAGTTGGCGGAAAGGTTGTAGCCTTAATATCGGGGCCGGATCCACGTCGTTCTATAATACAAAAAAAGATTGTTGAACGGGCAATTGCCGAAAACATCACACTCACAATGATTTGCGGTAAACCAGAAAAATTCGGCGTTGAAAAAAAAGGGAACATAACGCTTTACCCTCATCTCTCCGATAATGCATTGGTACAGGAACTGGCTAGTGCCGAGGTGGTAATTGCCAATGCAGGGTATAGTACTGTTATGGACTTGTGGGCTCTAGATTGTCACGCCCTACTGCTTCCATTTCCTGGACAAACGGAGCAATGCTACCTTGCCAAATACCTCACTACTAAAGGAACTCATTTGAGCCCAATCACGACCAACCTCAACCTTACAGAAGAAATTAAACGCTTTTCGGAATTTCAATTTACGAAACTGGAAAACCACCTTGGTGTTGACCTACACCTTGCAGTTTTCAATTTATTAAAGGATGAGGAATACACCAACCATGCAAGTTAAACCAATCAAGTAGCCAGAGTAAATTTGCAGAGGAGAATGTTCATCGAGGCTCAGCCTTGCGGTGCCAACCACACCTGAAAGCAAAAGTGCCAAAATAAAGAACTCCAGAACATCTGCCCCTTGTTGCAAGTTGAGCATGAGCAGAAAACCAGTAGCTCCTCCAAGTCCCACCATATGCGCGCTGATTTTCCAAAAAAATGAGATTGCCAGCGTAATGAAAACGGCAATGGTAGAAGCGATCATAAACAATTTAATTACCCACAAACCCTTTATCCCCATTAATGTGTACACCGAAAATGCATAAAACAAAAATGCAAACAGGAAGGGGATAATTCGCTCAGTGTGGTTAAACATGTGTATGCTTTTCACCAACCTTTGCCTTAGAAAAATTGGTAGCATTAGGAGCGGAAGCACCAGCGTGTATACAAAAATCAGCAAGAAGATGCGAAACTTGACGCTCATTGGGTAAAAAGAAATGAGTGTCCCCGAATTGAACAAGGCCAACATTAAGAAGCTGGGCATGGCAATTGGATGCAATGCAATGGAGAGAATTTTAGCGGCGAGCTTGTTCATTGGATTCTTTCAATTAAAGTTCTTTTCTGAGGCGAGCAACCGGAATTCCAAGCAACTCACGATATTTTGACACCGTTCTGCGTGCAATTTGGTAACCCTTCTCCTGCAGAATGTCCATCAGTGCTTCATCGGTCAGCGGCTTCTTCTTGTCTTCAGCAGAGATGCAATCGGAAAGTATTGATTTAATTTCACGCGACGAAACTTCCTCGCCGCTATCGGTTTGCAAACCCTCTGAGAAAAAATACTTGAGTAGGAAGATACCAAAATGGGTTTGGATGTACTTGCTATTCACCACTCTGGAGATAGTAGAAATATCTAGCCCGGTAAGCAGAGCTATGTCCTTTAGAATCATAGGCCTAAGCCTTGTTTCGTCGCCCTCAAGAAAGTATTCCCGCTGAAATTGAAGAATTGCATTAATAGTGAGTAGGAGCGTGTTTTGTCGTTGCTTCAGCGCTTCTATAAACCACTTGGCGGAATCGAGCTTCTGCTTCACAAAGGTGAGCGTCTCCTTTTCGTTTCGCGTCATCTCGCCCTTTTTATGAGCAATCTGCTCCAGCATTTGGGAATACTCACGGCTAATATGGAGGTCGGGAACGTTGCGCGAATTTAGGCTCAACAGCAGCTCACCATCCTTAAGTTCGAGCATAAAGTCGGGAATAATGTGGGGTGACATGTTGGATTGATGATCGCTAAACCCACTTCCCGGCTTGGGATTTAACTTCAGAATTTCGTCGAGTGCCTCCTTGAGTTCCTCTTCTGTAATCCCCAGCTTACTTTCAATTTTATCGTAATGCTTTCGAGTAAATTCATCGAAGTGATACTTCAATATCTTTCGTGCTCTGGCAACTTCTGGTGCCGCCATCTCTTTTGACTCAATTTGCAGCAGGAGACACTCCTGCAGATCACGAGCACCAATGCCAACCGGGTCGAAATCCTGAATAATATAGAGCACCTCCTCCAGCTCGTCGTCGGTGGTTTCAATGCCCATGGCAAATGCCAAATCATCGGCCACCGCGGTTAACTTACGGCGAATGTATCCATCGTCGTCTATGCTGCCAATGAGATAAACGCCCAGCATCTGCTGCCGCTCGGTAAGCCGCCGTAATCCAAGCTGGCTCTCCAAATACTCATGAAAGGACACACCACCAGAAAAGGGTATCTCCTCGCGTTTGTCATCCTTGGAGTAGTTGCTGGCCACCAACTTGTAGGAGGGAACATCCTCCTCGTTCAGGTAGTCCTCCAAGGTAAATTCATCCTCACTGCTGTCGACGGTGTCCTCAGTAATTACCTCCTCTTCGTCCTGGTAATCATCCTCATGCCCCTCCTCCAGTATCGGATTCTCCTCCAGCTCTTTTTTAATTCGTTGCTCAAGCTGAATGGTTGGCAACTCCAGCAGCTTAATGGTTTGAATCTGCTGGGGAGATAGCTTCTGAAGTAACTTTTGCTGTAGACGTTGCCTAAGCTCAACCATTGTTCATCTTCCTATTAAAATTCAGCATTTTTAGGAGTTCGTGGGAATGGGATTACATCGCGAATATTGGCCATTCCCGTTACAAAAAGTACTAGGCGCTCAAATCCTAATCCAAAACCGCTGTGCGGTGCCGTTCCAAATTTACGGGTTTCAAGATACCACCAAACATCTTTCTCGGGAATGTTCAACTCGTGTATTCTATTTATTAAGCTGTTGTAGTTCTCCTCCCTTTGCGAACCACCGATTATCTCCCCTATACGAGGAAATAGCACATCCATGGCCCGCACGGTTTTACCATCCTGGTTCTGTTTCATATAGAAAGCTTTAATCTCCTTGGGGTAGTCGGTGAGAATTACCGGCCGTTTGAAGTGATTTTCCACAAGGTAGCGTTCATGCTCGCTCTGAAGGTCAAGGCCCCAACTAACCGGAAACTCAAACTTATGACCAGAGGCGATTAGAATCTCAATGGCCTTGGTATATGGCAACCGCTCAAAAGAATTTTCGACTACAAATCGTAACCGATCAATAAGTTCATTATCATACATCTTGTTGAGAAACTCTAGATCGTCCATACAATTTTCGAGGGCATAGCGAACTAGATATTTCAGAAAGTCCTCGGCGAGGTCCATGTTGTCCTTAATGTCGTAGAAGGCCATCTCCGGTTCAATCATCCAAAATTCAGCAAGGTGTCTAGGTGTATTTGAATTTTCTGCCCTAAAGGTAGGACCAAATGTATATATCTCAGACAGAGCCAATGCCCCCAACTCACCCTCTAGTTGTCCAGAAACCGTTAAGTTTGTTGCCTTTCCAAAGAAGTCTTGAGCAAAGTCAATCTTTCCCTCCTCTGTTTTTGGTATGTTCTCCAAGTCGAGCGTAGTTACCTGAAACATGGCTCCAGCACCCTCTGCATCGGAACCGGTAACTATTGGGGTATGAAGGTAGAAGAATCCACGATCGTTAAAATACTTGTGAATGCCGTAGGCCATGGCGTGACGAATGCGAAGCACCGCACCAAAGGTGTTGGTTCTTGGACGCAGATGAGCTATCTCACGAAGAAATTCAAGGCTGTGTCCCTTCTTTTGCAGCGGATAGGTTTCAGCGTCGGCAGTGCCGTAAAGCTCTATCTCCTTTGCATGCATTTCAACTGGTTGTCCAGAGGCAGGAGACTCAACCAAGGTTCCGCTTACACGGATGCACGAGCCTGTGGTGATCAGCCTCAGCAACTCCTCCGAATAGCTTTCCGGATTGGCTACAATCTGAATATTTGAAATGGTGGAACCGTCGTTAAGGGCAATAAACACAACGCTCTTGTTTCCTCTCTTAGTTCTTACCCATCCTTTTACAACAAAATCACGTCCGGTCTCCTTCGACACTAGCAACTCTTTAATTTTAGTCCTACCTGGTGTATGCATACTTTTTTACATTTCGGATTATCACGACAAAATTACACTTTTTGCTGGGAGTTGCTCTCCTTACACCAAAATGGTGTAGCATATTTTATACCAATCTGCGCAGCTTAAACTTAAACAGCATTTTTACACCGTTACGATACACCACCATAGTTATTGACTTTCCCTCGCGACTCTTGAACAAATCTGCTATTTCCGACAACGTAAGAGTGTTGGCCTGAACACCATTTATGGAATATATCTGATCATCGGGCAGTATGCCAGCCTCCTCTGCCGGGGTAGAATGGCCAACGCTTAAAACCTGGTAGGCTGGCAAACCAACCACAACCGTTCCAACCTCCAGTCCTGACATATCGTATTCAAACTTTTCGGAGAAGTTGCCATTTTTTCGCAGTATTAAACGATTATGTGGATAATCGAAAATAACATTGAATCTTCGAAAAATATCCGCACCAATGCTCCCGCTTCTTCCTTGAGTAATTGACACCTCGCTTATGGAAGAGGTATCAGGGAAGGCGGTTATTACATTAGCCAATTCAAAGGTACCAATTTTGACCTTATCAACTCTCGAGATCTGCCCAGTGACGTTTCCGTTAAGTCCTTGCCCTAGAACATCTGCTCTTGCATTCTCCTTCGGTTTAATTCCGCTATTGCTATTGGGGTCGAGCCAAAGGGCAAAGCTCATGCCCGTGTCCAGCAGCAATGTAACCGTTCTCTCAACCCCACCGTTGGTAACCACCACATCAACATAGGGTTTCCCTTCGATAATCTTAATAGGAATGGCCTCCTCGTTTCTCCTAAGTTGAGTCCTAAAGCGCTCCGGGTTATAGAATGCTAGTGAATGGTTAACATAGTTGATCTCCACTACGAATTGTTCAAAAACTGTACGCCCTATAAGCCCATTTATGGATATTCCCATACGGGTTGAAAGGTTGAATACATCGTTTAAAAGAACAATAACTTTTTGGTTGTGCCCTACGAGCCGTCCAACCTGCAAACTGTTATTCTCCGATGCAAGCGCCTCAAGCGATTCGCTGTTGCCAAGTCCAGTGACTAGAACCTTTCGAGCGTCGTTTAGCGATACCACTCCACCACTGCTCACCTCTGTAATTAGTGTTGAACCAACCCCCGAATCGAGGATAAAGTTCATGGAGTCGGATCCGTTAATAGCAACAGGAATAACAACTAGGTGGGAGGCCATTGTAAATGAAGATCGGTAGGCGCTGTTCCCTCGCGTTAAGTTAAACACGCCGGAATCGGGTTCTCCTGCAAGGCTTATTGTAACCACAAGCGTTGCGACTGTCGAAATTATGTAGGTTAAAGTTTTCATGGCGTTGGGTGTTAGGTGAAACATAGCGGTCGCTAAGCCGCTTATCTTTTCTATCTTTAAGACACACCACTAGCAGACTTACCCTACAGAGAATGTTTCAAAGCGGTAAACCTAGTTGCTCTTCAATATCTGATATATACTTCCTATCACATGAAATTAAAAGGAGGCCATTACTTCCAACCTAACTATCCAATTTCACCTAGGAAGTTCAAACGATTTCATCAAGCCTTTGCCCAATTCACTCAAAAAAACACGCTTACTTGTTGGGCAGGAGTTCCGCTTTGTTGCAAATGATGTTCTCCCAACTTTATGCCTCTAAGTGATTTAACAAGAGAGGTCAACTTCTACGTTAAGGGGCTTGTTTTTTTGATAGTAATTCCTACATTTATTAAACTTAATCTAGACTCCTCGGGAGTCTATTGGAGTTGGCAATAAAATATGGGTAATACTGCTTTTCTGTTTATAAATGGAGCTTTAATCACGACATGCATCATCATGTCGTTTGTATTTCTATTCCTCCCTCTGCCAAAAAACAAAGGACTAAGAAATTATCGCATTTCCCTTCGGTATTTTGCGTTGGCCTACTTCTCCTTGGCAGTTCTTATGTCCATGATTGTGTCGCCCAATAACAGTATTGTTAATATTTTCATTGAAATTACCGCCATCTCTTTACAAACAATCTTATTTTCCTTCGCACTAATCAACTTGTTTGACAACTCTTTTGTAAACAAGATTTATGTATGGAAACACCTTTCCCCTACTGCGCTTTTTATTCTTTTTATGTTTGTATTCGTTTGGGGTTGGGGTAATCCCACCTTGCAAAACACAGATGATTTTATACATAATTTTACGCATCCTACGGTGATTTTAAATATGTTGTTTCTCTTGTTCTGTATTGCTCAAGTAATCTACTTTACACGATTGTTTTTGTCGCAAGAAAAAGAATATGTTTTAAAATTAGCCAATTACTACGCCGACACCTTTCAATTACGGCTAAGTTGGGTTCGTTACTGTTTCTTTGGTGCTTGCGTATTTTGTATTCTTATAATCGTCTCAATGTTTATAACTTCGCCCTCATTTGAATTGGTTGTTATAGTAATAAATATAATTTTCTATGTTGTGTTCGGGCTTTGCTACATCCAATATCCCCTTACCTACACCAGTATTGAACCTATTCTAAACTCACGACAGCCGGTAAGTAGCAAAGAGCCAGAAGTAATTTTCAACAATTTTTCGTGGGAAAAACTAAAGTCCATTATTATTGCCGATAAGTATTATCTCCGCCCGGAATTAAATATCGAAGAGATGGCCCTATACCTAAAGGTAGGGCGCACCAAACTTTCAAACTGCATCAATAAAGAGGGAGGGATGAATTTTCATGCCTGGATAAATAGCCTCAGAATAGAAGAGGCGAAGAGGCTTATCCAGACAAATCCAAACCTTTCTTTTGCGCAAATAGCGGAGATGGTTGGCTATAGCGAACAATCCAACTTTAGTCGCCAATTTAAACAGATCGTCAACCAGGCTCCCACCATTTGGAAGCATGAACAACTTTCGAAAAACGCTCAAATTAACAATACTAGATCGAACTTAAACACCTAGCTGTCTCTACGCTTCTCATTACAGCAACAACCTATTCCAATGATTGTTGCTGAAGTTCTCCTTGCTCCTAC
>DATKVT010000018.1 GCA_035529935.1 Williamwhitmania sp.
GCTCGGCTGGGCCCGTTCTCAGGATAAGGGAATTGTAGCTCACCCAGAGAAAATTCGCATTGATGAAATCATCAAAGAAACGACAGTACTCATGAAGAATTCTGTTGAAGCAAAACAGATAACCCTAACTCATGATCTACCTTCAGGAGAAATAGCATTTTTCGATCCACAAATGATTCGGCTTGTGCTAAGGAATCTTCTTTCAAACGCTGTAAAATTCACACCGTTAAAAGGTACAATTGCGGTAAACCTTTCTAGCAACAAAAATCAGGTAGAAGTTACAATTAGCGATAGTGGTGTTGGAATGGATCACGAAACACTGGTAAAGGTATTCGATGCCAAATATCACTACACCACCATTGGAACCATGGACGAGCGCGGCAGCGGCCTTGGGCTTAAACTTGCACAAGAGTTTATTGCAATAAACGGTGGTCGACTTTGGGCAGAGTCAACACCAGCAATTGGCACAACCGTTCATTTCACCTTGCCTAAAGGGCCTGTGCTACCCGCATAACCTTTAATGCGACGATAGTGCACACAATCAAAATACTCACCAACAACAATTATTCAGAAGATCGGCTTCACGCCCCTTCAAATAATTTCGCCGAAAACAATTTAGGTTGTGCTATATTTGTGCCAAATCTTCAATTGGGATGGAATTTTCTGCGGTTGTACTACTTGCAATTGGGCTATCATTTGACTCCTTTGCTGTATCGGTTTCCAGCGGCTTGATAAAAAAGGAGATACAATTCTTTCAAGCAGTTCGTATTGCCTTAATTCTTGCTATTTTCCAAGGAGGGTTCCCCCTTATTGGGTGGTTTCTTGGCAGCAAAGTTAAGGCGCTAATTGAGCCTTGGGATTACTGGATCGCTTTTCTCTTGTTAACAGTATTGGGAATTAAGATGGTATATGAAGCTTTTCAACCTAAGGAGGAACGTGAATTTAATCCGCTTCACCTTAGAACAATTGTAGGCATGGCCATAGCCACATCCATTGATGCACTTATTGTTGGTGTGAGCTTTGCGCTCTACGATCTGAACCTAGCTGTCACTGTTATAACCATTGGCTCGGTAACCTTCTTTGCCGCCATGCTAGGCATTTTACTGGGTAAAAAGGCGGTGGGCGTTTGGGGTAACAAAATGGAGATACTGGGAGGGCTTATTCTATTCATTATTGGACTTAAAATACTTCTTGAACACGTAATCGCATGAACGGATCGCCTGAGCTATACACCGTGTTAAGCAAACTTAACATTAGCTTCGACTACTACGAACACCCTCCAACTCCCACAGTTGAGGAGGCCATGGTTTATTGGAAAGACATTGAGGCAACGCACTGTAAAAATCTATTCTTCAGAAACCATAAAGGCAATAGACATTACCTTGTTGTGTTCGACCACAGAAAAACGCTGGAAGTAAAAATGCTGGAAGAAAAGTTGAGGCAGGGGAAACTATCCTTTGCCTCCGCTCAGCGTATGGAGACACACCTCGGCGTTACCCCAGGCTCCGTTACTCCACTTGCCATCATAAACGATGCAGCAAAACATGTTAAACTCTTTCTTGATATGGACATCGAGCGATCAGAAAGGGTCAGTTTTCACCCGTGCATCAACACAGCCTCTATTGTAATTCAATCGGCTGATTTTATTCGCTTTCTCGACTTCATTGGTAATGAATACGAGTGGATTGAGGTTTAAGCAGAGGCTCTTCAAAAGCCTTGTGCTTTTCAGTCGAGCTAAGGAATAAAAAAATGCTTACAAATTGTAAGCATTTTTTGTCGGGGTGATCCGACTCGAACGGACGACCACTTGCACCCCATGCAAGTACGCTAGCCAACTGCGCCACACCCCGCCTTAATTTTAAGCGGTGGCAAATGTAACCGCCTTTTTTGACAAACCCAAATTTTAGTGTAGATTTTTCACCGTAATGCTAAGCAATAGTTGAGTAGTGGCAACTTCTAAATCGGCATGTGATTTGAGAATACATAGGCTTAATTTCCTACTTTTGAGTAGTCGTAAAACGATAACTAATAACAAACACATAGATCATGGGCTTATTTAAAGCAATTAATCTCGATGAAGAAAAGACCAACACCGCCAAAGAAGGTGGCGTTGAGCATGTAAAATGTCTGATTCTTGGCAGTGGTCCTGCCGGATTGACAGCCGCAATTTATGCCGCTCGTGCCAATCTCCAACCCGTGCTCTACGAGGGAATTGAACCAGGAGGCCAGCTAACAACGACCACAGACGTTGAAAATTTTCCCGGCTATCCCGAAGGTATCAAAGGGCCAGAAATGATGGAGGATTTAAAAAAACAGGCCTTGAGGTTTGGTTCTGACATACGCTTTGGATTAGCCACCAAGGCAGATCTCAGCCACAGACCTTTCAAAATCACCATAGACGAAGAAAAGATTATTGTGGCAGAATCACTAATCATTGCAACAGGTGCAACTGCGCAATATCTTGGACTCGAATCGGAGGAAAAATATAAAGGGCAAGGCGTTTCTGCCTGTGCAACCTGTGATGGGTTTTTCTACAGAGGTCAGGATATAGCAGTTGTTGGTGGAGGAGATACTGCTGCAGAGGAAGCGCTTTACCTGAGTGGATTGTGCAAAAAGGTATATTTAATAGTGCGCAAAGATTACCTCCGTGCTTCAAAGGTTATGCAAGAGCGCGTTCTTAATACACCAAACATTGAGGTTCTATTTGGAAGGGTAACCAAGGAAATTGTGGGAGACAGCAGCGGAGTGAATGGTGCAATCCTTGTCAAAAACAACGCAGAAGAAGAGAAAATCAACATCTCAGGATTTTTTGTGGCCATTGGGCACAAACCCAATTCCGACATTTTCAAACCTGCCCTAAACACCGACGAGGTTGGTTACATTAAAACTATTGCGGGTTCTAGCAAAACAAATATCCCTGGGGTATTTGCCTGTGGTGATGTTCAAGATCCTCACTACCGCCAAGCCATTACAGCGGCAGGCTCTGGTTGTATGGCAGCCATAGACACAGAACGTTTTCTTGGTGAGGCTGGAGCAGCAAAATAGCAAACAACAACTGGGTATTAAAAAAGCGAGGCCAAACAGCCTCGCTTTTTTTGATATATACCTAAACTAGGTTTCTTACTTAAGTGATGAAGCCGGAACAGTTTCGCTCTTATACTTACCGGCAACGAGCTTATCGCGGCACTCGGTAAAGCACTTCACGGTATAATTTACATCCTCCAAGGTATGCGATGCTGTTGGAATCAACCGAAGCAGCATTTGGCCCTTGGGAATAACAGGGTAAACAACAATTGAGCAGAATACACCGTAGTTCTCACGTAGGTCCATAATCATATTGAGAGCTTCCATGAGTTCGCCGTGCATCATAACTGGAGTTACCATCGACTCAGTAACACCAATATCGAAACCGGCATCCCTCAAGCCTTTCTGCAGGGCATAAACAATGGTCCATAACTTTTCACGAAGTTCAGGTTGAGTTTGAAGAAGTTCAAGCCTCTTCAACGCTCCAACAACCATTGGCATAGGTAATGATTTTGCATAAATCTGCGACCGCATGTTATACATTAGGAAATCAATAACATCCTCTTCGCTGGCAACAAAACCACCGATTCCGGCCATTGATTTAGCAAAGGTTCCAAAGTAGATATCAACCTTGTCCTGCACACCATAGTGTTCACCTGTACCGGCACCGGTTGGCCCCATGGTTCCAAAGCCATGTGCATCATCAATTAGCAATCGGAAGCTAAAATCATCCTTCATGGCAGTAATAGCCTTGAGGTTACCAAGGTCACCAGCCATGCCAAACACACCTTCGGTAATAACTAGAATGCCACCACCTGTTTTCTCAACCCACTTAGTTGCACGCTCTAGCTCCTTTCGCAGGTTCTCCATGTTGTTATGGGGAAAAACAAATCTCTTTCCTGGAAACAACCGCAAACCATCAATAATGCAGGCATGCGCTTCCGAGTCATAAACAACCACATCGTTCCTTCCAACCAGTGAGTCGATGATGGAGACCATACCCTGATAGCCATAATTGAGAAGGTAGGCCTTCGGTTTTCCAACAAATTCGGCTAACTTTTGCTCCAACTCTTCGTGCTTACGAGTTTGACCCGACATCATTCTTGCACCCATCGGATATCCCATACCATACTGGGCAGCAGCTTCTGCGTCCGCTTTTCGAACCTCAGGGTGATTTGCAAGTCCCAAATAGTTGTTAAGGCTCCAGTTTAGAACCTCTTTACCACGAAACATCATTCGAGGTTTAATTTCCCCCTCTAGCTTAGGGAAAGCAAAATATCCATGTCCAACTTTCTGATGTTGTCCTATTGGTCCACGGTTTTGTCTGATTTTCTCAAAAATATCCACGGCAACAATAATTAAATTGACTTTTTCTAAAATAAGTGCACAAAACTAACGTTTTTTCCGACTTTTAACAAAGGAGTAGTCAAATTTGTAAAGCAAGAGTTACCCATAAAAGTGTTAAAAAGTTATAACATAATACGAACTGCACTAAAAGCTGCGATTAACAATTCAAAAAAAATCGGTTGTTTCAAACTAATGCTTAACTTTGTCCGTTAATTGAAGAAACAATTCACAAGCAATTACCTGTTGCTGCTAACATGAATTGCAATTTTCTTCTGTTAACAGTTGTTTTCAGAATTTTATTAATAGCTAATTATCCCAGTCGAGTGAATAAGTTCAAATTAATTGCAGCAGTAGTAATTGCAGCCTCTGTGCTTGCAGGATGTAGCGGTTACGAAAAAATTCTCAAGAGCAAGGACAACGAGCTCAAGTATTCCAAGGCACTGTACTATTACAACAAAAGTGACTTCTACCATGCTTCCCTCCTATTGGAACAAATTCTTCCAATATACAGAGGGACAAACAGAGCCGATACCGTTAACTACTACTACGCCTACAGCCAGTATGGCCAAGGTGATTACTTATTGGCATCGAGCTATTTCGACAGTTTTAGGAAGAATTTCCCTAAAAGTGGCTTTACCGAAAAGGCAGAATACCTTTATGCATACTGCTTTTATTTGACCTCCCCTCGATACGAGCTCGATCAGGATAACACCAATCTTGCGATTGACGCTTTTCAGGAATTTATTTCAAAATACCCGCAGAGTAAGAAGGTTGATGATGCAAAAAAACTAATCAAAGAACTTTTCCAAAAGTTGGAGGAGAAGGAATTTAAAAGTGCATGGCTTTACTATCACACTGAGAACTACAAGGCTGCCATCATTGCCCTCCAGAATTCCCTCAAAGACTACCCCAACTCCGAATACCGCGAGGAGGAGGAATTCTTGATTCTTAAGTCTGCATATATTTATGCTAGCAATAGCGTAGTGCAGAAGCAAAAAGAGCGCTATCAATCTGCTGTTGATTACTATTACAACTTTATTGCCGAGTTCCCGGACTCCAAGTATATAAAGGAGGCACAAAAAATGTATGACGTAGCAACAAAAGATCTTAAAACGACAAACAAATAAACTCAATCATATCGTATGGATTTCAAGAAAATTAATGCTCCAACGACCACGGTTACTCGTGACCTTGACAAGTTCGACAAGCCAACTGGTAGTATTTACGAATCGGTTATGGTTATTGCCAAAAGAGCTAACCAAATTTCTGCTGAAATGAAGCAGGAGTTGAATCGTAAGCTGGAAGAGTTTGCTAACTACTCCGACAATCTTGAAGAAGTTTTTGAGAATAGAGAGCAAATTGAAATTTCCAAGTTCTACGAGAAGTTACCCAAGCCAAACTTGATTGCTGCGCAAGAGTTTCTACAGAACAAAATTTACTTCCGGAACCCAAAGGTTTCTGAGGAGGAATTACCAGAACAGGAATAGCTATGCTTAAGGGGAAGCACCTTATCATTGGCATTACCGGAAGCATTGCAGCCTACAAAGCAGCGAACTTAATTCGCTTACTTGTAAAGGAAGGCTGCGATGTAAAGGTAGTTATGACCCCTTTAGCCAAAGAGTTTATCACTCCGCTAACGGTTGCTACGTTAGCGAAGAATCCAATATTAGTAGACTTCTTCAATCCTGAAAACGGCGAGTGGAATAGCCATGTAGACTTAGGCTTATGGGCTGATGCCTACCTAATTGCACCTGCCACTGCCAACACCATGGCCAAAATGGCCAATGGCGTTGCAGATAACCTATTGCTTACCACCTACCTTTCAGCACGATGTCCTGTTTTTATTGCGCCGGCCATGGACCTAGATATGCTTCAGCACCCGGCCACACAAAAAAACATTCAAACGCTTCGGACCTATGGCAACCATGTCATTGAGCCTACATCGGGTGAATTAGCCAGCGGATTGGTTGGAAAAGGAAGAATGGAAGAACCGGAGGCTATTGTTGCCTACCTCACCAACTTCTTCTCTGAAAAAAAAAAGTTTAACGGCAAACACTGCCTTGTAAATGCAGGCCCAACCCACGAACCTATCGACCCGGTAAGATTTATTGGGAACCATAGTTCGGGAAAGATGGGCTTTGCCATTGCACAAGAGTTAGCATCCAGGGGAGCTCAAGTAGAGTTGGTGAGTGGACCTACCCAACTAAGTGCCGAATCGCCCAACATTACCATCACCAGAGTTACCACTGCAAGCCAAATGGCAGAGGCATGCCTCAATCTTTTTGCGAGTGCTGACCTCACCATTCTTTCGGCGGCTGTTGCCGATTTTACCCCACTGCATACCGCTGAAAACAAAATTAAAAGCGGCAACGAAAACCTCACCATTCAATTAACGCCAACTACCGATATTGCTCAACAGCTAGGTAAAAGCAAGAAAGAAAACCAAATTTTGGTTGGATTTGCGCTGGAAACTAGCGATGAAGTGGCTAACGCCCAAGCAAAGTTAATCAAGAAGAATCTTGACCTAATTATCCTAAACTCACTTCGGGATGACGGGGCGGGGTTTGGAACAGATACCAACAAAGTAACCATCTTTGACAAGCACAACGATGCACTCATCATCCCACTTAAGACTAAGAAAGAAGTTGCAGTTGACATAGTTGACGCAATTTGGGACTACATGCATCATCATACGACCCATAGATGAAAAAGATCGTACAGCTAATTTTGCTCGTGTCTACCTTCTGCTCGCCACTACTAGGCCAGGAACTCAAATGCAACATTTCAGTAAACTCCTCCAAAATACAGGGCACCAATCGAACGACCTTCCAAACATTGCAAACTGCACTGTATGAGTTTATGAATAACACTAGCTGGACCGATAACGTTTTTTCAACCGAAGAACGCATTGAGTGCAACATTCAGATAAACCTTACTGACCAAACAGGATCGGACCAGTATAAAGGAACTATTCAGGTTCAATCTAGAAGGCCAGTTTACGGCAGTTCCTATAATACGGTGCTTTTTAATTTTCTCGACAACGATCTCGATTTTAAGTACATAGAGTTCGATAAGTTGGAGTTTAACGAAAACGCTCAAACCTCGAATCTCACATCCATACTCGCATACTACGCCTACATCATTATTGGCCTTGACTACGATTCATTTTCCTACAAAGGTGGTACACCATACTTCCTTAAGGCCGAAAAAATTGTGAACAACGCGCAAAATGCCACAGAAAAGGGGTGGAAGCCATACGAAGGTTCTACAAAAAATCGATACTGGCTTGTTGAGGATATATTAAACGAGAAATATTCACCTATTCGGGAAGTATACTACGACTACCATCGTCTTGGCCTCGACCTTATGGCAGATAAAACAGTGGAGGGAAGAGCCGAAATTGCACAATCGCTTGAACTTTTGCAGAAGGTATATCGGGATAAGCCAGATCCATATCTCTTTTTTCTTCAGGTTTTTCTTGATGCCAAGTCAGATGAAATAGTTAATATTTTTTCAGAGTCCTACATGAGTGAAAAAACAAGAGTCTATAATATCTTGACCGAAATTGATCCAACACGCATAGATTCCTACAAAAAACTCACAGAGCAAACACAGGATTAACCCTTAACCCTGTACGGAATGCTAAAGCAGCTAAAAATAGAGAACTTTGCACTTATTGATAAGCTCGAAATAAATTTCGAGCAGGGGCTTTGTACCATTACAGGAGAAACCGGTGCAGGCAAATCCATTCTTCTTGGAGCACTCTCCCTCCTTCTTGGAAACAGAGCAGATACAAGCGTGCTTAAAAACAAGGAGGCTGGATGTATAATCGAAGGCACATTCGATATTGAAAGCTACAACCTGCAATCTTTCTTTGAGGAAAACGACCTAGACTATGATGATTCAACCATTGTACGCCGGCAAATCGCCAACAATGGAAAATCGAGGGCCTTTATCAACGAAGTTCCTGTAAACCTTCAGGTGCTAAAAGAATTTGCGCTTCACCTTATCGACATACACTCTCAGCATGAGAACCTGAACCTATCCGATAGCGTATTCCAAACCAAGGTGTTGGACTCCATTGCTGGAAACCAGCTCCTGCTGAACGAATGTGTCATCGCTTATAAGGAGTTTATTAAGGCCATCGATCATCACAAAATGCTGGTGGAAGAAAGCCAACGTTTAAGAGAGGAGCAGGACTATATTCGCTTTCAGGTTGACCAGCTTCAGTCGGCCAACCTTGTAGAAGGGGAACTTCAGGAGCTCGAAAGTGAGATAAAGCAGCTCACCCACGCCGAAGAAATTAAGATGGGACTGGCTACTGTAGAAACTGCCCTAAACAGCGACACCACTTCAGCCATTAGCCTATTGATTGAAGCAGAGAATGCCCTAACCAAGATTGCAAACTACATGCCAAGCCTCGGCATCCTCGCAGAGAGGCTTGCAACCGGATTAATCGAAATTAAGGACATAGCGCAAGAGGTGAGCCGTCACTTCGAACACCAGGAACTAGATCCGGACAGGTTGAAGTATGTGCAGGAGAGACTAGATTTGCTCTATACCTTAATGCAGAAGCATCATTGTCAAACGCAAGAAGAGCTACTTGCCACTTTTCAATCTTTTAAACAAAAGATGGAGAGCATCGACAGCAGCGAAGAGGCACTGCTAAAGGCTCAGCAAGTACTTGACGAAAAGAAAAAGTGCTATTTTGCTGCGGCTCAGAACCTACATGTATCGCGGGAAAAGGTAAAACCAAACTTAGAATCTACAACGGTTGAACTCCTAATGAAGTTAGGTATTCCAAAAACTCAATTTTCCGTTGAAATTATCCTAAGTGAAACACCTACTCCTACCGGTAGCGATAGAGTGAACTTTCTATTTACTGCCAATGCTGACATGCCGATGCAAGAAGTTGGCAAGGTAGCTTCTGGTGGGGAGATTTCACGGTTGATGCTGGCCATAAAAGCACAAATGGCCACGGCATCTGAACTTCCAACCATAGTTTTCGACGAAATAGACACTGGTGTTTCGGGCGAAGTTGCTCACAAAATGGGAGAGATAATTGCCCATATGGCAGAAAATATGCAGGTTATAAACATCACTCATCTGCCGCAAATAGCATCCAAAGGTATGCACCACTGGATTGTTTACAAGGAGAATGAGACATCCAGAACCGTCACCCAGATTAAAAAAATCAATTCAGAAGAAAGAATTGTTGAAATCGCAAAAATGCTCAGTGGACAACAGCTTACTGACGCAGCGATGCAGAACGCCCGGGAGCTATTAAAACCTTAAGAACCAAATCGGCACACTTTTTTTATCGACAAAAAGTGTTGCCAGTTGAACAAAATGAGGTTTAGATTGCTAATGTGTTCTGGTGTATGATAGTATTTCACTAAAAATTCAGAATATGTCCTACAACTTACTTAAAGGGAAGAAAGGTATTATTTTCGGTGCTCTGAACGACCAGAGTATTGCTTGGAAAGTGGCTGAGCGTGCTCATGAAGAGGGTGCCAGCATTATTCTTTCCAATACTGCCGTTGCAATGAGAATGGGTACCGTTGACGAACTTGCCCAAAAGTGTAATTCTATTGTTATTCCGGCCGATGCAACAAACGTTCAGGATATAGAAAATTTAATAAAGCAAGCCATGGAGCATTTCGGAGGGAAGTTCGACTTCATCCTTCACTCCATAGGTATGTCGCCAAACGTTAGAAAAGGTCACACATACGACGACCTTGACTACGGTAATTTCCTGAAGACACTTGATATCTCTGCACTGTCATTCCATAAAATACTTCAGGTTTGCAGAAAACTCGATGCCGTGAATGAATGGGGCTCCATTGTTGCGCTCAGCTACATTGCCGCCCAACGCACTCTATATGGCTATAACGACATGGCCGATGCAAAGTCGCTTCTTGAAAGCATCGCCAGAAGCTTCGGCTACATTTACGGCCGGGAGAAAAAAATTCGTATCAATACCATTTCTCAATCCCCTACTCCAACTACAGCAGGAAGTGGAGTAATGGGTTTTGGCGGCCTTTTGGATTTTTCTGAAAGAATGTCGCCATTGGGAAATGCAACTGCATCGGAATGTGCCGACTACTGTGTAACCCTATTTTCGGACTTAACCAAAAAGGTTACTATGCAGAACTTGTTCAACGACGGTGGATTCAGCAGTATGGGTATGAGCAGGAATGCAATGGAAGTATACAACCGCAGCCTCGACGATTGTAAAGACTGCCAATAGCCCTCTTCTAGGTTGTCCAATAAAAAAGGTTCCCTCGGGAACCTTTTTTTTACCATTTTTCTAGACAAACTAACCTAGGTAACTTTTTAAGAGTTTGCTCCTGGAACTGTGACGTAGACGTCTGATAGCTTTTTCCTTGATCTGGCGTACACGCTCTCTGGTTAGACCAAACTTCTCGCCAATTTCCTCCAGAGTCATCTCTGAACATCCGATGCCGAAGAACAACTTAATAATATCGCGTTCACGTTCGGTAAGCGTGGCTAAAGCCCGTTCGATCTCCTTGCTAAGCGACTCCATGATGAGTGCACGGTCAGCGTTTGGAGAATCGTTATTAACCAAAACGTCCAGCAAGCTGTTGTCTTCACCCTCCACAAAAGGAGCGTCAACTGATACGTGACGACCAGAAACCCTTAAGGTATCGGACACCTTCTCCTTTGGTAGATCAAGCGCTTCAGCCAACTCCTCAGGAGAAGGAGTACGCTCAAATTCTTGCTCAAATTTCGAGAAGGCCTTGTTGATCTTATTAAGAGAGCCCACCTGATTAAGGGGAAGCCGAACAATACGCGATTGCTCTGCTAATGCCTGAAGAATCGATTGACGAATCCACCACACGGCGTAAGAGATAAACTTAAACCCGCGCGTTTCATCGAACTTCTCAGCAGCCTTAATAAGCCCTAAGTTTCCCTCATTAATAAGGTCAGGTAAGCTAAGCCCTTGGTTTTGATACTGTTTTGCAACAGAGACCACAAACCGTAGATTTGCTCTAGTCAGCTTTTCAAGTGCTGCCTGATCGCCCTTTTTAATTCGTTGAGCGAGCTCAACTTCTTCCTCAACGGTAATAAGCTCCTCTTTACCTATCTCCTGCAGGTATTTATCCAAAGAAGCACTTTCCCTGTTGGTAATTGATTTTGTGATTTTTAGCTGCCTCATCCTATAAGCAAAAATTTGTGCAAAGTTATGTCTTTATAACGAAAGAATCCATTTAAAGTTGGCAATTACATAAAGAAAAATTAACATTACATACCAATTGCGTAGTAGGCAACAATTCCGTTGGGATAAACTCCCTCAATAAGTACTCCCCCAGAAGTGTTTGATAGAATTCTGCCTACATCATCCGGCTCATACACGGCATTTCTGTCAATTTGGGTAATGATAAAACCCTCCTTAATTCCTTGCTGCTTAAACTTTCCATCACTCAGCGAAACTATTTGAACACCATTACGAATGCCTAGCTTTTTGAGCAAATCGGAGGAAGCAGTTTGCAACTTGGCTCCAAGGATTGTGTTCATATCGCCGGGTTTTACCACACCGGTGGAACCATCTCTGTTACGAAGAACAACTTTAAAATGTTTCTGTTTATTATCTCTTGAAACTATTACATCAACTTCCTCTTTGGGATGATACGTGCTGATCTGCTCCTGAAGTTCGGAAGGGCTATTTACTTCCGTTCCATTTACACTTAATATCACATCACCGCTCTTAATTCCAGCAGCTTTTGCTGCACCACTATCCAACACGCTAGCTATCACCACTCCCTTCAAGTCCTTTATCCCATTTTTATCGGCATAGTCTTGGGTTAACTCTTCTATTCGAACTCCGAGCACTGCACGTTGCACGGCACCATATTGCTTTAGGTCGTCAACAACTTTTTTCACAATGGAAACCGGAATAGCAAAAGAGTATCCAGTATAGGTGCCAGTTCGAGAAGCAATTGCCGTATTAATTCCAACAAGCTCACCCTTGGTATTGACCAATGCACCACCACTATTGCCAGGATTTACAGCAGCATCCGTTTGGATGAACGACTCAATGCTGTTTTGATCGCCTTGCCCAGCCAACAAGTTTAGATTTCGCGCCTTTGCGCTTACAATGCCTGCTGTAACAGTGGAGGTTAGGTTAAATGGATTGCCAACGGCTAAAACCCACTGCCCCAAACGGAGATCATCGGAATTACCGAAGGTGAGAAACGGTAAATTTTTCGCATCAATCTTGAGTAAGGCAACATCGGTGCTTGGGTCTGTCCCAACTACCTTGGCTTTAAAGGTTCGCCTATCATTGAGGGTTACCTCAATACTGCTAGCCCTATCAATAACATGGTTGTTAGTTACAATATAACCATCGCTCGAAATAATTACGCCACTACCTGAAGCCATCTCTGGTTGCATTTGAATTTGACCTGGGGCTCCAAAGAAAAAATCAAAAAGGGGATTCCCAGAATAGGAATTATTGACATCCCTCGTATACATAGTTTTTACGTGAACTACTGCATGTACAGTATTTTCTGCGGCGTAGGTGAAGTCGGACGGTCCTTGCATAGGGTCCAAACTCACCAGGTGCATCTGTTCAGAATTGTTTGGCGAGGCAAATGTTACCTCAGGTGAAAAGTGCCGAGAAAAGAAATAGGAAGAAACAATTCCTGAAACGGCTGCTGCCAAAACTGACAAAATGATTACATTCCTCTTCATAATTTCATTTTTTTACTTTTAGAATTAAACCCAAAATTGATGCCTAAGTTTCACAACAAGCTGATCCTTAACATACTTTAACGCATTCTCAATTAGATGGAAGAGTTGTCAGTTTTTTATAATTTTGCAAAAACAGTTCTGCATGAAACTCCCTTTCGTAAAATATCATGGCGCAGGCAACGATTTTATAATTGTTGACAACACGAGTGGTACAATACAACTTTCGAATAGCCAAATAGCATCACTATGTCACCGTCGGTTTGGTATTGGTGCTGATGGATTAATGCTCATAGAGAAATCGCCGGAGGCTCCATTTTACATGCGCTACTTTAATAGCGATGGAAACGAATCGACCATGTGCGGCAATGGAGGAAGATGCATTTCACATTACGCCTCAGCCCTCAAAATTGTGGGTGACAACATTTCATTTCTTGGTATTGATGGCATGCACCATGCCGAAATTTTGGCCGACGGAAGGATTAAGCTAAAAATGAAAGATGTAGAAAAGGCGTCAATAAACGACGGCTACACCTTTCTCGAAACTGGATCGCCACACCATGTTATTTTTGCCACTAAGGTCAAGGATTTAGACGTTTACTCCGAAGGCAAGGCCATCCGGCATTCGCCGCTCTACCCAGATGGAACCAATGTTGACTTTGTAGAGGTAATTTCAACCGACCACCTATTTGTGCGCACATTTGAACGCGGAGTGGAGGATGAAACCTTATCGTGCGGTACAGGGGTTGTAGCCTCATCCATTGCAAGTTTTGCAAACGGCAACTCATCAACTCATTACCATATTGACACGCTTGGAGGAGAACTCGAAGTAACCTTCCGTCATCAAAAAGGAGAATTTTTCGAGGTTTATCTCACAGGACCTGTTAAATTTGTATTTGAAGGAAAGTTAGATATTGTGTAGCCTTTCCAACACAACAAAGTTGCAATGAAGAAAATAAACTACGACGAAACTCCTGATTCTTTAGAAGTAACTCTCGACAAAGAGAAGAGTCGATTTGAGTTTTATGGCAAGTCGCTACCCGAAAACTCAAACGAGTTTTTCAATCCCATACTAGAGTGGTTTAAGGAATATATACAGGAGCCAAATAAGGAGACCGTTGTGACCTTTAAGCTCGATTACTTCAACACCTCCTCGTCGAAGAAGCTACTAGAGTTGTTTTTCCTCCTTCAGGAGCTACACCGGCAGAAGCGAAGCGTGATTATAAACTGGTATTACCAAAAGGAGGATGACGATATGAAGGAATCGGGCGAGGCATTTGCCGAAATGGTAGTGATTCCCTTTAAAATAATGTCGTATTAGCCAAATCTCATATAGAGACAAACCAACAGTTATCGATACAAAAAAGCGGGAGTTAGTAAGACTCCCGCTTTTTTTGTTTCAATTAAGTCTATTTGCTGAGTACCACAACATCTACCCGTCTATTCAATCTACGGTTGGCTTCTGAATCGTTTGGCGCAACAGGCATTGTGTTACCCATATTTCGAGTCTCAAACTTGGAGTAACCATTCTCAACCAAGAAGCGAGCAACGCTCTTTGCACGTTCATCACCTATACTTGGCATGTCAAGGGCTTCCAAGTCATCGCAATGGCCTTGTATTTGGAGTTTAATGTTCGGATTATCCTTCAATATACCTACCAAACGAGTGAGATCGGCCAAGGCCTCTGGCGATAGCTCTGCCTTGCGTGAATCAAACACGAGGTTCTTAAGGTCTAGCGATGCACCAACCGTGATGGAGGTAAGCGCAATATCCTTGTTCACATCCTGGAAGGTTGTGATTTGCTCTAGATCCAGATTCTCTGAGTAATACCAGTATCCATCAGCAACCACTTCAATGGTGTAATTATCGCCGGCAGCAAACGATACGTTATACTCGCCAGTGTTCTGGTTAGAGGTTATAGATGCAATTATCTGATTATTCTTCTTGTTGATAATGTTAATCTTGGCAAGAACTGGGCGCAGCGTAGTGGCATCCTTAATCATGCCTCGAAGATTAGTTCTACGCACCTCCATTACACCTTCCGAACCAAGGCCACCACCCGACTGGGAGAAATTGATCGTACGTATTTTTTCATCAAACACAAAATTCACCTCAAACTGCTTGTAGCCATTAAATTGTACAAGAAAGTTGTTCTGACGAAGATCAAAATTTTCATAGAGAACATTGGATACCGATACATTATACTTATCAGTTACTGGGGCATAGATGGTAAACTTACCATCGCCATCGGTTAATGTGGAATACATTCGCCCCTTGGAGTCGGTTGCAGTAATCCGAATATTGGCCAAATCCACCTTACCCAAGGCAGATATTCTGCTTCGATTCAAAATAATTTTTCCAAATACCTTATTTTTCTCAACATAGGGGAGGTAGAAGGTATTATTTTTATCAATCACATAGGTAAGATTTTCCGCCGCTTTTGTAAAGTTACCCGACTCTGCACCCACTGTGTTGTAATTAAAAGCATAAACACCTTGGGGAATATTGTTATAGTAAACCGAACCAGTTTGATCCGAAAGCAACTCCTGAGAAGTAAATACCTGAGAAGCGTAAACGCTCTTCGAATCCTCTTTACGTTCAACATTAGCAAGCACATTCGGTATCCCTGGTTCGTTATCATCCTTAACACCGTTTCCGTTAAGATCCTTAAAGAACACCAGCTTAATATCGTAGAACTTCAATCTTGGCTGAGGAATGGCAAACTCCTTACGAATACCAATTTCAAAATACACGGTAGAGTACTTTGAGGTAGCACCAGCACTGGTTGCATCGGTGGATCCACCGCTAGCAACCTTTGTCTGCATGGAGTAAACATTGAGGAAGTATGCCCTCCAGTCGCGTGGAAAGTAATAGTAAACCTGTGAAGTAAGGGTAGTATATCGATTATTTGATACAAGGTCGTTTGTGTAGCTAGCCCTAATGGAAAGTTCCAACTCCTTCTTGTAAATAAATCCATCGAAATAGGGCATGAATCGCAAGGCCTTCGATTGCTTGCTTCCATAGAAGTAGTTATACTGTTCATAGAGAGCCCGTGGCCCGTTGTTGTACATGGCTGAGAACCCCCATATTCTGGCTCGCAAGTTGAGTGAAAAAGATTGGTAAGGAAAAGGTTTTTTGCTTCTAACGTCACTGCGGGTTATACCATACAGCACCTTTGAAAAATGGTAGATATCAACCAAACCAAGCGTAATGGAAGGGTTAAGGGTAATACTACTCCCTTCCGAGCGTAAGCGTATACCCCCTTGAAATTTATAGACTCTTGCAGCAAAATAGTCATCGCCC
>DATKVT010000019.1 GCA_035529935.1 Williamwhitmania sp.
AACTCCATTGGCATTAACTGCCTTGGATGCAAAAACGCCCAAGAGAATTGAACCAAGAACGCCACCAACGCCGTGAACACCCCAAACATCAAGAGCATCGTCCCAATGCATTTTGTTCTTAAGTTGAACGGCCATGTAGCAAACAATCCCGGCCATAGTTCCAATTAAAGCTGCAGCCCAAAGGGGAACGTAACCAGCGCAAGGGGTAATGGTTGCCAATCCGGCAATTCCACCAGTAAGTAGCCCGAGCAATTTTGGTTTCTTCTCTCGTGACCACTCTACAATTACCCAAGAGATAGTTGCAAAGGAGGCGGCTACGTCGGTATTAAGGAAGGCAATGGCAGTTGTTTTGTCCACGCACACTTCGCTACCGGCGTTAAAGCCGTACCAGCCGAACCAAAGTAGACCGCTGCCAATCGCAACCAGTGGAATGGAGTTGGGCTTGGAGTTTTTATCCACGCGGGCTCCAACATAGAATACGCTTGCAAGTGCTGCAAAACCTGCTGTTGCATGAACAACTATACCGCCAGCAAAGTCGAGAACGCCCCATTCTGCAAGTATTCCACCACCCCATACCATGTGTACAAATGGGTAGTAAACCAGAATTTGCCAGAAAGTGAGGAAAATAAGGTAGGATTTAAAGGTTACCCGATTTACAAAGGCACCCGTAATAAGCGCCGGAGTGATAATGGCAAACATCATCTGATAGGCAATGAAGACTATCTCCGGAATCTTACCATTAGTGTACATGCTATTCACGGTAACACCGCTTAAGAAAGCCTTATCGAGGTTTCCTATAATGCCACCAGCACCGCCGCTAAAGCAGAGCGAGTAGCCAAAAATGAACCAAAGCACAGTTGTCCATCCTAAGGATACAAAGCTTTGGATCATAATACCGAGGATATTCCTCTTGGTGGCTAAACCACCATAGAAAAAAGCTAATCCGGGGGTCATCAGCATGACCAAGCTGCAGGCTAGCAGCATAAATCCCGTTGAACCAGTTTCGAGCATAGTAATTATGTGTTAGTCGGTTAGAAATGAGTATGTTAAATGGTTAGTCCGAAAACGAGGAAAACGTTGCCGGTTTGTGGGTTAGTGATAAAACTGGCCGAAATGGGCAGCTTAAAGGTTTCAGTAATCTTTACTTCCTTGGTTGCTTTTACACCAAGGTTCACAACGCCAGCTTCGGTTCCGTATATTCCCTTGTCGGTGGTACCTCCACAGAATATGGAGAGGGGTACTCCATTGAGTGTGGCATTGTACGATAACTCAAGATAAACGGAGTTGTCCTTGTCGGCGCCGTAGAAGTTATAGCCGGCTAAAAGGCCTATGGGCAGTTTTTCAGATGGGTTTAGGCTAATGGAGCCCTCCATGATGTGTCCAGTCTCGTTTTTGTTATAGTTGAAGTATTGATTTTTAGCAACTGCCTCATTGGGGAAGAAGTAGTCGGTTGCGGTGAAGGTCAACAGGCTGTTAGGGGTGGTGTAGGAGAGATAAAGATCCGTTTCCTGAGCTGTTGTACTGTTCGAGGTTGTAAAGGCTCCCCAAGCACCGAGGGTGAATCCTTTTGCACTCACCTTAAGAGAGGGTTGTATACTGGGCGAGTGGCCAAAATCAGTTCCCCTCCACACGTAGCGGCTCATAAAATCTGAACCGAGAGTTACTTCAAAAGGGGAGGTAGATTGTTGAGGTTCTCCTGCAGGCTGGGTCTGTGCGTTGGTTATAGCCGCGGTAGACGCCAGAGCTATGAGAATCAGCAGTCTTTTCATGTAGGAAGAGTTTTATGGTTTCCTGCAAAGCTGCTGTACATAGCCAAATCGGACAATTCAGGAATTCTCTAATTTGGTATAAGGGAATCCTTTAATTCGTGCTCTCGTTGCGTGATAAAAGTTGGATGGCCATTTTGATAAGGTCGATATGCGAGGTTAGCTGCATTTTTTGCATGATATGAGCCTTGTGAGCTTCCACAGTCTTAACGCTTATAAATAGCTTGTCGGCAATGTGGCTGTTGGTCATCCCCTTGGCTACTAGAAGGAGAATTTCCAACTCTCTTTTGGACAGCTTATCTTCTGGAAGTTCTGTTTTCTCGGTCTTTGCTTTTTTTACTAGGTTGGAGAGCAGCACCTCAGCTATTTCTTTTCCATAGTATTCCTCTCCATTGTAAACCTTGGTAATGGCTTCTAGCAGCTCCTGCTTCGACGTGTTTTTGGGAAGGTAGCCTTTGGCACCTGCTACAATGGCCTTTTGGATAAACTCCTCAGAGGTAAACATCGAAAGAATGATAACTTTTATAGTTGGGAATTTCTGAGAAATAATCTGCGTGGCTTCAATTCCCGACATTCCCGGCATCGAAATATCCATCAATACTACCTCTGGCTGTGCCTTTTCCAATTCTGCAAAAAACAGTTCCGGCGATGATGCTTCAACTACCACCATCATGTTTCCGCCTGAATGAATAAGCGATTTTATGCCATCTCGCACCAGCTGGTGGTCATCAATAAGTGCTACTCGAATGGGTTCCATTATGCCAAATTATTTATTCTTTTACGGGGAGTATCGGGATATTAACATAGATATCGACACCTTTTCCCGGAAGGGAATGAATGTAAAAGTGCCCGCCAAGCAGTTCGGCTCGTTCACGAATATTGATAATGCCGTTACCGGGATGGCAAATATGGGTAGGGTCAAATCCTTTGCCATTGTCGGTAATATGCACATTCAAAATATCGTTTTCAACCGAGGCCGTGAGCTCAATCAATGTGGCCTCAGAGTGCTTTATTGCATTGGTCAGGGCCTCCTGAACGATTCTGAAAATGTAATTTTTTTGTCTTTTGTTCAGCTTGTCTGGAATGTTGGCAACATGGTGAACCACTCTTCCTGGCTGGCTCTGGTTAAGCCCTTTGCAAAGATTTTGCAATGCAGTGCCTAGGTCTAGTTCGGATAGAACGCTGGGTGTTAGGTTGTTGGATATGCGTCTAACATCATCAATCAGCCGATTGATTTCGACCTTCACCCCTTCCACCAGCTCCTCCTTATGTTCTTCCGTTGGATCATACAGTTCCAGCATGAGCTTGGCTGCAATGAGCTGCTGTCCTATTCCATCGTGGAGCTCACGTGAGAGGCGCTGCCGTTCCTGCTCCTGTCCATCGATTACGTAGCGAAGCTGTCGTGCGCGCTCCTTCTTTTGCGAATTCTCAGCTTTTTTTCGTTCCGAAAGATCGCGAACCACCGTTACCTCTACAGGAAAACCTGCCATGCTAATAGTTCTGCTTTGAATTTCAATGGGAAGGTAGCCACCATCCTTCATTACCAAGTTAGCCTCACATGGAAGCGGAGTAGAGTCGCTGTCGCCAGGCTTGTCGGCTATTTTGTCAATTAAAGAGGAGACTTTCAACTGCTTAATTTCGGCAGTTGTGTAACCCGACATAGCCTTGAAGCTATGGTTTACTTCAAGTGGAACATCTTGGTTGTGAAGAATAATACCCTCCTGTGTGGCATCGTAGAAATATTTTAGCCGGGCCTCTCTCTCCTTAAGATTTGTCTGCTGTTCGGAGAGTTTCTGAGCCATGGTGTTAAACGATTGCGTAAGTCGTCCGATTTCATCCTCCGATTCCACCGGCAGATTGAGATCGAAGTTTCCTTCGCCCACCTTACCTATTGCACTTTTTAACTGAACAAGCGGATGGGTTATACGGTGAGACAGCAGGAGCACTGTTCCTAGAATGAGTAAAGAAATCGATAATCCCATGAGGAGGATGTCGTTGCGCAGCAGAATGATTTGCTTCATCGCTTCCGCTTGATCAATTTCAGCCAGAATACCCCACTTTAAACCGGGAACTTCAATTTGGCCGTAGGAGCTCATTACCATTATATTTCGATAGTCGGGGGTAATAATTGTTCCACTGCTGCCTCTAAGGGCAAGTAGTGAAGGTTTGGTGGTTACCACCGTTTTCAAAAAGCTGTTTTTGATAAATCGCGATTGTGAGCGCATCAGCGAATCACTGCCCACCAAATATGCTTCTCCCGTGTAACCCAGACCACGATTGAAGTTATCTTCCAACATTATTTTATTGATACTCTCAGGACTGAGCAACATCACTGCGTAGGTATTTGCTTCCACCAAAAGTGGCTTTAGCAGAGCGATATACCAACTCCCATCGAAGGCCATGTAGTCGATTAGTCGAGTGGAATCGTTACTAACAGATGAAACACATTTTTCGATGAGCTTAAACTTTGTGTCGCGGTTGTTGAACAAAATACTTGAATGACCTGTTTTAAACAGAACGTTTACAGAATCATTTCCGGAAATGCTGAACACAGCGAACGCACTAACACTTTTCTCCTTTTGGAAAAATGATTGAAGAATGTCGTCCAGGTCTGAGTTCTGGGCACTAAGATTATTTGTTTTGTGAAAAATTTGACATGCAAGGTTGAAGTCGCTGATACGTTCGTGAAAGTATTGTTCAATTTGGCTTTGTTTCTCAATACGTAGGGACGTGAGCTGCTGATAGGTTCTGTTTACTAGTGCACTTTTGGCGCTATGGTAGGAGTAAAACCCAACTGCCGACACTGCCAGAAGGCATAGCGAGATGAAGTTGAGCGATAGCTTTTCGCTGAGGGTGAATGTTCGCATGAAGTGCTAAATGTTATGCTATTAATTGCAGTAAATATACTCACTAACACTATCAAATATTACTAGCTATGAAAATTACTGTTATTGGAGCAGGCAACGTTGGAGCCACATGTGCTAACGTACTTGCGCAAAAAGAACTAGCCAACCAAGTTGTTCTGCTCGACATTGCGGAGGGGGTTGCCGAGGGTAAATCGCTCGATATTTGGCAAACATCTTCGGTAACCAACTTTGATTCCCGAATTATTGGTGTTACCAACGACTATTTGGCAACTAAGGGTTCCAGCGTGGTGGTTATCACTTCCGGGGTTCCCCGTAAGCCTGGAATGTCGAGGGGCGATCTTATCTCAACTAATGCTAAAATTGTTAAGGATGTTACCGAAAAGGTGGTGAAGTATTCCCCAACAGCAATTATTGTTGTGGTGTCGAATCCACTCGATGTAATGACCTACGTGGCCTACCTCTCGGCGCACAAAAAGCCTTGTGAAGTATTTGGTATGGCTGGCATTCTTGACTCGGCTCGCTATAAAGCTTTTATTGCCGACGCATTGGACGTGTCACCTCGCGATGTGAGTGCATTGCTACTCGGTGGACATGGAAACAGCATGGTGCCGCTGGTACGTTACACCTCGGTAGGTGGTATTCCGGTTACCCAGCTGCTCGACAAATCGGTTTTGGATAAAATTGTTGATCGGACTCGAAATGGAGGAGGTGAGCTGGTTAAGTTAATGGGGACATCGGCTTGGTATGCTCCTGGTGCAGCGGCTGCCATGATGGTTGAGGCAATTGTGCGTGACCAACGCCGCATTTTGCCTGTATGTGCATACCTCAATGGCCAGTACGGTCTCTCCGATATTTACATGGGGGTTCCCGTAAAGCTTGGTAAGCGCGGTATTATCGATATAATTGAAATCGACCTCAACGATGAGGAGCGCGGCATGTTAAATGACTCTGCCAAGGAGGTTACTGACCTGATGAAAGAGTTAGATTCCATGAAACTATTCTAGTGGAGCATATGTTATTCTTGGGCGAGACACCACTGTGGTGTCTCGCTTTTTTGTTTCCCAATTAAATCCCGATTATTCACTCGTTTGCGGTCTTAAATTAAGTTAAAGTGAACTCGTTTGCGTTGAAAGGTAAAATTATTGTTATTTCTTTAACATCTGGAAAACTTTTTTTTGCAGACCTCGTTAATATCATAGTTTCACAATAATTATTTAAGGTGTAATTCGAAACCCGCATAATTGTCTTGCATACAACCGACCTGCCTTTGGTGGTGAGTTCGGTAGCGCTAAACAAGCATGAGCACTATTAAGGATCAGTTGTGTGAGGATTCAAGCAACCTTAAACTAAAATTTTTTACAGATGAAAGTTACAGTAGTTGGCGCAGGGAACGTTGGAGCCACATGTGCACATGAAATTGCGCGTAAGGAACTTGCTAGGGAATTGGTTCTAGTTGATGTAAAGGAAGGTCTCACACTGGGCAAGGCGTTGGATATGTGGCAAACTTCTTCGGTTCAGGGATTTAACACCCGAATAACTGGGGTGACAACCGACTTTTCCAAAACGGCAAACTCGGAGGTAGTGGTTATTACCTCGGGTATTCCTCGTCGGCCGGGCATGAGTCGCGACGATTTAATCGACATTAACGCTCGTATAGTTAAGGAGGTTACCGAGGGTATTGTAGCCTACTCTCCCAATGCTAAAATTATTGTAGTTACTAACCCTCTGGACGTAATGACCTACGCGACATTTTTAGCCGCTAAAATTCCATCGAACAGGGTGTTTGGAATGGCTGGCATTCTTGATGCAGCTCGTTATAAAGCCTTTCTCGCTCAGGCGTTGAACATTTCTCCTCAAAGCATCCATGCAATTCTCATGGGTGGTCATGGCGACAGCATGGTGCCGCTGCCACGCTATACCACCGTTTCGGGAATTCCCATTACCGAGCTAATCGATCCTGAAACGCTGAACAAAATTATTGACCGCACCCGTAAGGGAGGAGGAGAGCTGGTCGAGCTCATGGGAACTTCAGCCTGGTATGCTCCAGGAGCTGCCGTATCGCAGATGGTGGAAGCTATTGTGCGCGATCAACGCAGAGTATTTCCGGTATGTGCCTCTCTTAATGGCGAGTATGGTCTCAAGGATTTACACATTGGCGTTCCAGTGGTACTTGGGAAGAATGGTGTGGAGCGCATAATTGAGCTTAACCTTAACGAAGGCGAGATGGAGCTGCTCCACAAGAGTGCCCTCGACGTCAAAAAAATAATGAAGGTGCTTGATAACCTAAACATTTTTGAGGAGCGCTACGGATCTGATATTTTATAGCAATAACTTGCTTTTTCGGAGGCTCGGAGTAGTTTATGCTCCGAGTTTTTACATTTTACATGTAAGGCTTGCATTTAGGTTTATTCAAAAAATATCATAAATTTGCGCCTTACTTTAGAAATCTCGAATTTCGGAAATCTATAAATTCTAAATCAAATGCAGAATAAAGGAGCCTTTCAGCTATTAGCTATTGTTTTCGCTCTTGTTTGTGTATACCAGCTCTCTTTTACCTTTATGGCAAAGAGGGTGGAAAGCCAAGCAAAGGTTTCCCCCATGGGCGAAAAAGCTTATCTCGATTCAATCTCCAGCAAAGGAGTTTACAACTTTCTTTGGCTCAAGGACTTTACCTATAAGGAGTGCACCGAGAGGGAACTTAACCTTGGTCTTGACCTAAAGGGTGGTATAAACGTAACCTTGGAAGTATCGGAAGCGGACATCATTCGGTCACTTTCCAACTTTAGCACCGACAGCACCTTTAATAAGGTGATGAAGATTGCTATGGAAGAGCACGCAAATGGTCAGAAAGATTTTGTTGCCCTGTTTGTTAATGCATGGAATAAAGTTGTGCCCAACGATAGGTTGGCACGAATATTTGCAACTTTTGAGCTGAAAGATAAGATTACCCCCACCTCAAACAACGCCCAGGTCGAGAAGGTTATCCGTCAGGAGGTTGACGATGCCATTTCCAACTCATACAACGTTATTAGAAACCGTATCGACCGTTTTGGTGTTGCGCAGCCTAACATTCAGCGTCTCGAAAATTCGGGCCGAATTTTGGTTGAGCTTCCAGGTGCAAAAGATCCTAGCCGTATCAGAAAGCTGCTGCAGGGAACTGCCAATCTTGAGTTTTGGGAAACATACGAGAACTCCGAGATATATCCCTTTTTGATTTCGGCTAATTCTAAACTCAGGGAGCTGGCATCTGCTAAATTGGCCAATGCACCAAAGGAAGAATCTAGCAAGGTTGCGGTTACCAAGGAGGTAAAAAAGAAGGAAACTCAGGCTACCGATACTACGAACAAGCTTATTTCTGCCGTTCAGCAATCTCAAGACACCACTGCCAAGAGTGCCAGTGAGGCAGCTTTCGCAAGTGAGAATCCACTGTTCAAGGTATTACGACCTGCAGTGGGACAGCAGGGACCATTCCCAGGACCATCCGTTGGTATTGCTGAGGCTGGCGATACCGCAAGGGTAGATGCTTACTTGGCAATGCCTCAAATCAAGGCACTGTTCCCTCACGATGTTAAGTTCCTATGGTCGGTAAAACCAATGGAGACAAATGGCAACACATACGCTTTGATAGCCATTAAAATTTCTACCCGCGATGGTCGTGCCCCGTTAGACGGTGGTGTGATTACCGATGCTAGAGAAGAATTTGGCAACTCTGGCGGGGGGCAAGCTCAGGTAGCTATGTCGATGAATGCTACCGGCTCAAAGGTTTGGGCCCGCTTAACCGCCGACAACAAGGGCCGTTGCATTGCCATTGTGCTCGACAACTATGTTTATTCCTATCCTGTCGTGAACGATGAAATTACCGGAGGTAATTCTCAAATTTCTGGCAATTTCACCATAGAGGAGGCAAAAGACTTAGCTAATGTATTGAAGTCGGGTAAGCTACCTGCTCCAGCTCGTATTATTCAGGAGGCAATTGTAGGACCTTCACTTGGCCAAGCAACCATCAACTCCGGTATGTGGAGCTTCTTAATGTCGTTCATGTTGATTATGATCTACATGGTTGTGTACTATAGCCGCAGAGGTGGATTTATTGCCGACGTTACCTTAATATTTAACCTCTTCTTCCTAATTGGTGTTCTTGCTTCATTTGGTGCCGTTTTAACCTTGCCTGGTATTGCGGGTATTGTGCTTACCATGGGTATGGCCGTGGATGCTAACGTGCTTATCTTTGAGCGTATTCGTGAGGAAATTCGTGCGGGTAAAGGTGTTAACCTTGCAATTGCAGATGGGCACAAGCATGCGCTTTCGGCTATTGTCGATGGGAACATGACAACCCTCATTACGGCTCTTATTCTCTACGTTTTTGGATCAGGTCCTATCCGCGGATTTGCAACTACCCTCGCAATTGGTATTGTTACTTCGCTATTTGCGGCATTAATTATTTCTCGATTAATGATCGAGTTCTATGTTGCAAAGGGATTTAAGATAACCTTCTCTACCAAACTTTCGGAAACCGCCTTCACCAAGGTTCGTATTAAGTTTATTGAATGGCGTAAGTATGCTTACGGAATGAGTATTACCTTTTTGGTAATTATTGCCATATCGCTTATTGTTCGTGGCTTAAACCCTGGCATTGACTTTACAGGAGGGCGTTCATTCGTTGTTAAGTTTGATAAACCGGTTCAATCTACAGAAGTTGCAATTACTTTAGAAAAAGTATTTGGTGAAGCTCCTGAGGTAAAGACCTATGGTTCCAATAAGGAACTTAAGATTACCACCAAATATCGTATCAACGAGAATGGTCCTACAGTTGACGATGAGGTTGATATGAAGTTGTATGAGGGTTTAAAGACCTATTTACCACAAGGTACTACTTTTGCAACATTTGATACTGCTAATAAGATAAGTTCCGATAAGGTTGGCCCAACCGTAGCTAAAGATATCAGAAAGGACGCTATTATTGCAGTTATGTTTGCACTTTTGGCCATTTTCGTATACATCTTCCTTCGTTTCCGGAATGTTACCTATGGCGTTGGTGCTATTGTTTCACTTGCTCACGATGCAATTATGGTTATTGGTGTTTATACCCTGTTCTACCATAGAGTATCGTTCCCACTTGAGGTTGATCAATCGTTTATTGCCGCAGTGCTTACAATTATTGGTGCCTCTGTTTACGATACGGTAATTATCTTCGACAGAATTAGGGAGTATACACATTTGTATCCAAAGCGCGAGCGTAAGGATGTACTTAACGATGCTATGAACCACACCTTAGGTAGAACATTTAGTACCTCATTCACTACCTTTATCGTTCTTATCCCTATGTTCTTCTTGGCAGGGCAAGGTATCCAAGGTTTCATCTTTGGATTAATGGTAGGTATCTTCTTTGGTAGCTTCTCCTCAGTATTCGTTGCGGCTCCTGTTGCTTACGACCTTTCTCGATGGAGAGAAAAAAGGGCACTTAAGAAAGCTGAGTTAAAAAAGTAGTTTATAAAAAGCTATATTTCAGTTGAAACCCCGACCAATCATCGGGGTTTCTTCATTCTTTTCATTCGCTGGTTCATCTAAAATGGCTATCTTTCGCCATAACTATTTTGCCATGATAATTACTACGCAGGGGATTGAAAAATCTTTTGGGAGCTTGCAAGTGCTCAAGGGAATAGACCTTCAGGTTGAGGAAAACAAGCTGGTGTCCATTGTGGGTCCGTCCGGCGCAGGGAAGACTACATTTCTTCAGATTATGGGGACTCTATCAAATCCTGACAAAGGGAAGGTATTCATTGGGGGCACTGATATTACCAAGCTGAACTCGTCATCCTTGGCATTGTTTAGAAATCAGAAGTTGGGGTTTGTGTTCCAGTTCCACCATCTACTTCCCGAATTTACCGCGCTCGAAAATATATGCATTCCTGCCTATATTGCCGGCACTAGAAAAAATATTGCTGAGAAGCGTGCCAGTGAGTTACTTGCCTTTTTAGGATTAAGCGAACGTGCGTCCCATAAGCCCACTGAATTGTCGGGTGGTGAGCAGCAGCGCGTGGCCGTTGCCAGAGCGCTGATTAATAATCCGGCAGTGATCTTTGCCGATGAACCATCGGGCAATCTTGACACTGCGAATAAGCAGGAGCTGCACAGGCTATTTTTTCAGTTGAGAGATGAATTTGGTGTTACCATTGTGGTTGTTACGCACGACACCGAGCTGGCTGATAGTTCTGATGTTGTTTTCACCATGGTTGATGGGGTTATCTCCAATGCTAGGCATAGTTAACTTACAGAAGGTTAAGCAACTGCTTGATAGTCGTCTGGATGCATATTTAGCACCAGAGTTTATACAGCACGACCCTGTTCAAATTCCCCATCTGTTTCGAAATAAGGAGGATATCGAAATCGCCGGGTTGCTTGCTGCTACCATTTCATGGGGGCAGCGTAAGTCCATAATTATGGGAGCAAAACGCATTATTTCCCTTATGGATGGCGCCCCATTTGATTTCGTGCAAAATCATACACCTGCCGATTTAAGGAGGCTCCAAGGGTTTGTTTACCGAACCTTTAATGGTAACGATTTAGTCGCATTTATTGGTCAGCTTCAGGGAATATATCACCATTCAGGTGGACTTGAAGTTGTATTTTCCTCCGGCTTTATGCGTGGTGGAATTGTGGGCGCACTGTCGGAATTTAGGGCAAAAATGTTGGTAGGTATTGGCGATTCTCACATGTCCAAGCACGTGGCCAATGTTGATAAGGGTTCGGCTTGCAAGCGGTTGAATATGTTTTTGCGATGGATGGTTCGATCGGATGCTAGCGGTGTTGATTTTGGCTTATGGAATCAGATACCAGCAAGTGCGCTGGCAATACCTTTGGATGTAAACACGGCGTTAGCATCACGAATGCTGGGTTTGCTTTCTCGGAAGCAGAACGATTGGCGCGCCGTTGTTGAACTAACGGAGCAACTTCAAAAGATTGATCCTATTGACCCTATTAAGTATGATTTTGCCCTTTTTTCCATTGGTCAGAGTAAAGATTATCCATTGTAAGCATGTCGTCATTTCGTTTTAAACAGTTTACTATCAACCAGCAGAATGTCCCCATGAAGGTTAATACCGATGGGGTGCTCCTTGGGGCGTGGGCTGATGTTGATAATATGGCTTCAATTTTAGACGTTGGCACAGGCACGGGCGTTATTGCCCTAATGCTGGCTCAGCGCAATTTAACCGCACTTGTCGATGCAGTAGAGATAGATCAACAGGCTGTTGCAATTGCAGAACAAAATATAGCAAACTCGCCATGGAGCGAACGAATCGCTGTGATTGGGTCCAGCTTTCAAGCGTATGCTGACAGCTCTGCATTGAAGTATAGCCTCATAGTGTCCAACCCTCCTTTTTTTCTTAGTGCATTAAAATCGCCTAGTCAAAGCAGAAATTTGTCTAGGCATGCCGACATTTTACCCTATGAAGCATTGTTGGAAGGTGTTGATAAGCTTTTAGCGGAAACAGGTGTTTTTGCAGGCGTTTTCCCCTATGCAGAGTCGAACGTATTTATTGCCCTTGCCGTTAACTTTGGGCTTTACTGCCGACGAAAGATATACGTTCAAACCGTTTCCGGAGGTCGGATTAAGCGGGTTCTGCTTGAACTATCAAGAGAACGGGTTACACCAATGGAAGGTAATTTAGCAATCGAAGAGCACGGTGGAAAAGGGTATACAACCGATTATCGCAATCTTACAAAAGACTTTTACCTTGCATTTTAATCTTGAAGCAGCTGTATGGGAGACTGTTGCTTTGAGTGGAAAAAAAGAGGCTGATATTCAGCCTCTTTCATGATTACAAGTTGGTTCGCTCCTCAATGAATTTCACTCCGTAATTCTCTAACTCTTTGAGAATAGGCGTGTAAAGATGAGGTTTAATGGGCACCACAACTCCTTTTTCTTTAATTTCACCTGTTAGAAGCAGCTTGGTTGCAATGGCGAGCGGAGTGCCAACTGTGATGGACATGGCCGTATTTAGTTGATCTTTTCCCTTAATTACCAGTGTAGAGGTAATCCGCTCCTTTTTTCCATATAGTTCATAGTCGAACCGATGCTGCATTACAATCATGTCCTTATCTTCTGGATCAAGAACCCACTTCTCTTCCAATATTTTCTGAACGATTTGGGCTGGTGAGGCGTTTGGTAACCCAACCTTCTTTTCCTCGAAGATCCCTAGCCACTGCAATTTGGAAAATATATTAGGATCGTTTGCCAGTGGAATCTCTTTTCTAATTTTATCTTCTACCGTTTGCGTGGGGTGGTATGCCAAAAAGCTATTGATGAAGCTGCGGTAAGTCAGGTTTTCTGAATCGGGAACCTTGTAGGTATCGTCAGTTGCACCCAGCTGCACAAATACATCCCAGGCTTTGCAGTAACCTTTCTTACGCATGGTGCCACGCATAATAGATGGTATATTTTCTAGGGAGTATATTTTCTTGTATTGTAGTGAATCACGGTTAGGATAAACCTCAAATTCGCCCATATCGAGAACATTTACCGTAAATGCGCGACTATAAAGGCGATGGTAGGGAATAAATTTCACCTGCCCCATCTCCTGATATTGGGCAACTCCTTGCCCGGCCAATACCACATTTCTTGGGTTCCAGGTAAATTTATAGTTCCAAGGGTTGTTGTCATACTCCGGCGCAACAAGGCCACCTGTGTTCGACATAAAGCCAAGCATTTTTCCACCCTTAGCCTTAATCTCGTCTATCACCTTCATGGCCGACATGTGATCGATACCAGGGTCCACGCCCAGTTCGTTGAGAAGGGAGATACCTTTTGCTTTTGCCTCAGCATCCAACGATTTCATGGCATCGGAAACGTAAGAAGCCGTAAGCATGTTCTTGCCTTGGGCTACACATTCCTTTGCCACAACAGGGTGCATAAAGGCGGGTAACATGGAAATTACCGCATCGGCACCAGTTATTTCTGTAGTTAATTGTTTTGAGTCAGAAAGGTCAAACTTGAAGGCTGAACCGTTGGGGTGCTTGTTGACTTTTCTCTGAGCTGTTTCTAGTGATAGGTCCCCAACCTTCACCTTCCAATTTAACGAGGTAGAGTGGTCGAGTAAATAGGCAATAAGGCTTGTGGATGACAGGCCTGCACCTAGAACAAGAATGGTTTTCATGAGTTAGTGGTAGTTATGTAAAATATGGTTTGAAACTAGTGATTATTATTTACCGAATGAAATCGATTGTTAAATACAAAGCAAGTAGCGACCAATGTCGTCAATTAAAGCAGCGAAATAGTTGCTGTTGATTAAAACAATATCACCTATAGTTCTCAAGCAATTATTGCTGCCAAATTCCAAAAAGCAACCCCTCAATCGCGAGGATGATAACCCTTTTATTTTTACAAAAATATACTGTTTTTTTTCTGAGGCATAGGCAAACCTTGTGTTATAGGGCATTAAATTGCAAACGTTTTAGCACGACTATTTTCTTCGTTTGAGTATTTCATTATCCATCTTTTTTTTCTTTATTACCTTTGTAATTCACTAATAACTCAGAAGCATTGTCCTCTTACGATAAGTATGTGGAAACTCCACTAATGAAACAGTATGTAGCCATAAAGCGACAGCATCCTGATGCAATTTTACTTTTTAGGGTTGGTGACTTCTATGAAACTTTTGGGGAGGATGCCATCAAAGCCAGTGAAATTTTGGGAATCACTTTGACTCGAAGAGCGAATGGTGCTGCTGCATATGTTGAGCTAGCTGGATTTCCGCACCATGCACTCGACACCTATCTTCCTAAGCTTGTAAGGGCTGGCCAACGGGTCGCAATTTGTGAGCAACTCGAAGATCCGAAGCTTACAAAAAACATTGTTAAGCGTGGAATCACTGAACTCATTACCCCAGGCGTTTCCTTTAACGATAGTGTGCTGGAGCGTAGGGAGAACAACTTTCTTGCTTCTGTATACATTGGAAAGTCTGTTGGCGGAGTCTCTTTTCTTGATATTTCAACCGGCGAATTTTTACTGGCCGAGGGACCTTTTGAATACATCGATAAGCTACTTGCAAACTTCAACCCTAAGGAAGTTTTGGTTGAAAAGGCTAAAAGCGCTGATTTTCTTGAAATATTTGGAACCAAGTATAACCTCTTTAAGCTCGACGATTGGATTTATAGTCCCGACGTTGGACGGGAGAAGTTGGAGAAACAGTTTCAGGTGAATTCACTTAAAGGATTTGGCGTGGATAGCCTGACTTTTGGGCTTGCCGCAGGCGGCGCAATTCTATACTATCTTGAGCTCACTCAGCATACTCAACTTAAGCATGTTACCACAGTAGCACGAATCGATCAGGAGCATTATGTTTGGCTCGATAAGTTTACGGTTCGAAATCTTGAACTCTTCGGCTCAGTGAATGAGGGTGGTCGAACGCTGTTGGGTATTCTCGATAAAACGACAACGCCTATGGGGGCAAGGATGCTGCGACGGTGGATTAGTCTACCGTTAAAAGATGTTTCCCCCATAAAGGAGCGTTTAAATGCCGTTGAACATCTCATCCAACATCCGGAGGAGAAGGGGCTGTTGCAGGAAAAGTTACGCGAACTTGGCGATTTGGAGCGAATTGTATCGCGGGCAGCGGTTGGCAGAGTAAACCCTCGCGAGTTGGTTCAGCTTCGGCTGGCACTTACCTTAATCGATCCAATTAAGGAGCATTGTAAGGAGTCAGGTGACGTTTCTCTCGTGAAAATTGGCGACCAGCTTAACCCTTGTGTGGTTATTAGGGAGAGGTTACAGCTGGAATTGGTTGATGATCCACCAACGTTGGTTGCCAAAGGGAATGTAATTGCCCAAGGGGTGAATACGGAACTGGATGAATTGCGCTCTATTGCTTTTTCCGGCAAGGACTATTTGCTGAACCTACAGCAGCGCGAGGCAGAAAGAACGGGTATATCATCACTGAAAGTTAGCTTCAACAATGTATTTGGTTACTACATCGAAGTTCGTAATGCGCATAAAGAAAAAGTTCCAACCGATTGGATTCGCAAGCAAACGCTTGTAAATGCTGAGCGATATATTACTGCAGAACTAAAGGAGTATGAGGAAAAAATTCTTGGTGCTGAGGAAAAGATTCTCTCAATTGAGCAGGCTGTATACTCCGATTTGGTACTAGCACTGCTCGACTATATAGCACCAATTCAGCATAACGCTGCACTACTTGCCCGTCTTGACTGTCTACTATCATTTGCAGAAGTGTCCGTTGCCTTTGGGTATGAGAAACCGGAGATTCATGATGGGTTCACATTGTCCATTAAGGACGGTCGCCATCCGGTAATTGAGCGGATGCTTCCTCCCGGGGAGGAGTATGTGTCTAACAACGTGGATATGGACACCGAGCAGCAGCAGCTTATCATTATCACCGGACCAAACATGTCAGGAAAGTCTGCTTTGCTAAGGCAGACAGCCTTAATAGTTCTAATGGCACAAGTAGGATGTTTTGTTCCCGCCTCTAGCGCATCAATAGGTGTGGTGGATAAAATATTTACACGGGTAGGGGCATCCGACAACATTTCGATGGGTGAGAGTACGTTTATGGTCGAGATGCATGAGGCTGCAAGCATCCTTAATAACCTATCGGATAGAAGCCTGATTCTTCTCGATGAAATTGGACGTGGCACAAGCACTTACGATGGCATTTCAATTGCATGGGCTATGGCTGAGTTCATTCATAACCATCCTACGGCACGGGCAAAGACCCTGTTTGCAACCCACTACCATGAGCTAAATGAGATGGCTGAATTCTTCCCTCGAATCAAAAACTTCAATGTTAGTGTGAAGGAACTAGACAACAAAGTGCTTTTTATACGGAAATTGGTTCCTGGAGGCAGTGCGCATAGCTTTGGTATTCATGTGGCACGTATGGCTGGAATGCCCCAGAGCGTTGTCCGCAGGGCGGAAGAAATTCTTATCCAATTGGAAAAATCGCATCAGCAAAAGCAATTGGAAAAGCCTGTTAATGATATCGTTGAAAAAAGCGAGGGTTTTCAGTTAAGTTTTTTCCAGCTGGAGGATCCAGTCTTAAAGAGAATCAGGGATGAGATAATAGGATTGGACCTAAATAACCTAACTCCAATTGATGCAATGAACAAGCTGAACGAAATCAAGAAGATAGCTGGACTGTAATATTGATAAAGCTTTGAACTTGATGAGAGACCTGAAAAAAAATGGAAAAAAGGGCAGAAAACATTTGTGGAAAGAAAAATTGATTTATATTTGCACTCGCAATCGCAAGCCGAGCATGGCAAACGATGCGGGAGTAGCTCAGTTGGTAGAGCACAACCTTGCCAAGGTTGGGGTCGCGGGTCCGAGTCCCGTCTCCCGCTCTTTTTTTTAACGGGCCCGGATGGCGGAACTGGTAGACGCGCAGGACTTAAAATCCTGTGACCATTGCGGTTGTGCGGGTTCGATCCCCGCTCCGGGTACAGATGAAATTAATGACCTTCTGATTTTTCAGAAGGTTTTTTTTATGCCTTTTGGGTTCCCACTACCATTGATGAAGATTTTATAATGGGTTCCACGTTTGCCCATCCGATTTTGTCGACCATGGTGTACAAAAAAAGCACCATCAGCAATGGTGCTTTTTTTGTAGCTATGTTATAGCTGTCTACCTATCGTAGTCTTTTAACGTTTTCATTAACTTTTGACGTGAGAAAAAGATTCTACTTTTTACAGTCCCAATTTTAAGATTCAACTCCTCTGCAATCTCCTTATACTTGAAGCCGGAGGTGTGCATCTGGAACGGAATTCGGAATTCGTCTTCAAGCTGGTCAATTTTCTTGCTGATCTCACTATGGGAATACTCCATTTCCGGATTGGTCATGTTGTCCGGGCGAGAGTTCATTAAGTATTGGTTATCGCTTGAGTCGAAAGTGGTGTTCTGCTTTACCGACTTACGGTAGTTATTAATAAAGGTATTCTTCATGATAGTGAAAGTCCATGCCTTAAGATTGGTGTTTTCTTCAAATTTATCCTGATACATCAATGCCTTTAGGTATGTTTCCTGAAGTAAATCCTTTGCATCTTCTCTGTTCATCGTCAAGCTGTAGGCAAACCTCTCAAGGTTTGATTCCAAGTCGACTAGCTGTGTGTGAAATTCTACTGCTGTCATGGCTCTATGATGTTTTGTTATTTTGAAATAATCTAAATAAACGTTGAAACAAATATACAATAGAGTTAAACAACTAAGCAAGAACGGAGCGGTATTGCGGCTAACTTTAAGCTTGTAGTCTAAATAATATAAATCTGTATTGGTTGTAGATGTAAGTTGTTTGTTAATCTAGTCTAAATAGAATATAAATAAAATACGATGTTAACTCTTTTTGTAAAATATTGATATTCAGAAATTTTGATAGTGTTAAGAAGCGTTAATTACCGCCTTGTTTCGAAATTATTGACTGAAAATCGTCAAGTGTGGAGAGTTTTGCAAAAGTTTTGGGCTTGCGTTTTATTTCGTCTAACGCTGGACCGCCACCAATAATGGTCGACAATGGAAAGTGGATTGATAGTTCTTTCATTAGCTGGTCGAGCTTGTGTGGTTGAGGGAACGTGGCGGAAAAGATAAAGAATTTGGGATGCAGCTGTTTCCCTACGGAGATAATATCGGCAAGCGGAACAGATTGACCTAAATATAAGGTGTTTAAACGTTTGGCCCTGGTGAGATAGTTGAGCGACAAAAGCACAAGCTCGTGATATTCACCTTCGGGCAAAAAGAAAATATGCTTTGGCAGTTCACCCCTGTTTGGCCCCAGCAGACCGGTTTCATGAAGTATCCTATTCCTAATTAGGCTAGAGGCAAAGTGCTCGTGGGCTGGAATGATTTCACCAATTTGCCACATCATCCCAAGTTTGTCTAGGAACGGGAAAATCAATTTTTCTAAGGCGTATCCAAAGCCATTCGAAGTAATTGAACCGTTGATGATGTCATCAAAGGTTTTCTCATCAAAATTGACCATGGCAATAACCAGCTGTTCTGTAAGCAGCCCCGGACTTTTATGCTTATCTACCACGTTGGTTACGGTGGTTGTGAGCTCCGCAAACGACATGTGGGCCAGCATCGATATTTTCATCCCGCAGTTGTTGAGGATGGAAACGTTTAGCAGTTTTTTTAAATCATCATCGCTATATTCCCGAATGTTTGTCAGTGTGCGTGCGGGCTCCACAATGTGATACCTACGTTCCCACATCCGAATGGTATGAGCCTTAATGCCCGTGAGCAATTCAAGGTCCTTTATAGAGTAGATAGCCATAACAATAGTGTTAAATTCCAGTTATTAACGTAAACAGTAGCGCTATTGTTCAACCTTTTACCTAACTTTCCTAAGCAACATTATGCCATCCCTAATGGGTAACAGGACATTTTCGACTGAACTGTCGTTGTGAACAAAGTCGTTGAAGTTGAGGATACCCTTTGTTTGAGCATCACTGGATGCAACGCTCGACACAACCTTCCCATCCCAAAGTACATTATCAGCAAGAATGAAGCTGCCAATCTTCATAAATGGCATTATTGCTTTGAAGTATTCAATGTATTGGCGTTTGTCACCATCGATAAATGCGAGGTCGAATTGAGTTATCAGGGTAGGAATAATATCTATGGCATTGCCAATATGGAGTTTTATCTGCTTGCCATATGATGCTCGGTCGAAGTATGATTGAGCAAGTGGTGCCAACTCGTCGTCGATTTCAATTGTGTGAAGAACCCCGTTGGCCGATAACCCCTTCGCTAGGCACAAGGCAGAGTAGCCCGTGAAGGTTCCAATCTCCAGAATTGCTGCAGGGAAAACCATCTTGCTAATCATCTCGAGAACAACGCCTTGCAAATGTCCTGAAAGCATTCTCGGATGGACAGTATTGAGATTTGTATTACGGTCGAGTTCCTTAAGTAATTCCTCTTCTGGCTGGGTATGCTCAAGGATGTATTGCTCCAGCTTTCTATCGCGCGGTATCATGGTTAGCGGAAGATAAGGGTTGAGAGTTGGTCCGGCGAAAAAACTTCGTTGGCTACCTCCTGAAGGCTCTCTGCCGTTATGGTGTTTATTTTTCTTGCTACTTCCTCTTGGCTATCAACAGTATTGTATATGAGCAAACTTTTGCCGATTGAAAGCATTTGACTCTCGTTGCTTTCGGCAGCAATTGCCAGCTGCCCTATAAGTTGCTTTTTTGCTTTATGAAGCTGCAGCACACTAATTTTTACATCGCGGATCCGGGCCAGTTCCTTGTTAACTAGATTTATGCTTTTCTGGATGTTGCCTTTGTCGGTGCCAAAATAGATAGAAACAATGCCAGTGTCAGTGTAGGGGGAATAGGAAGCCTCTACGTTATAAGCAAGGCCATACTTCTCCCGCAGTGATAGATTGAGACGAGAATTCATCCCGGGACCACCTAACAAATTGGTTAGGAGGTGTAACGCTACTCGTTTATCGCTTTTTAGGTCGTAAGCAGCATTCCCGATAATGCAGTGTGCCTGGTAGGTGGACTTGTGCTTCTCCACCATCTTGGGAGCATATCCTGAAAATGGAATGCGATTGTAGTTTCTATAATTAGGTGGGTAATGGCCAAAATACTTCTCTGCAATTCTTTTAACCGTATTAAACGGAATATCCCCTGCGGACGAAAAAACAAGTTGATCGCTATTGTAGGTTCTCTGCATAAAGGCAAGAATGCTTTTCTTGTCGAATGCTCGAAGATTCTTTTTGGTGCCAAGAATATTTCTGCCAATGGGAGCACCTTCAAATACCTGTTCCTCAAAATCGTCAAAGATGAGTTCGGAAGGGCTGTCTTTGTATGAGTTAATTTCATCAAAAACAACCTCTTTCTCCTTCGATAATTCCTTTTCAGGGAAGGTAGAGTTGAACATGATGTCAGCAATTAACTCCGCTGCTCGTTCGAAGTCGCTGGTTAGGATACTTGCATAAATGCATGTTTCCTCTTTGGCTGTGTAGGCGTTCAAGTCACCACCAATATCTTCCAGCCGGCTTATAATATGGTATGCTTTTCGGTGAGTTGTTCCTTTGAATATGACGTGTTCAATAAAGTGAGCCAACCCATGCTCATTCTCCAATTCATCCCGAGTCCCCGTGTTAATGGTAATTCCGCAATGAGCAATTTTGGAGTTGTTTCTCCAGTGGATAAAGCGGATTCCGTTGCTGAGAGTCAGGATGTTGAATTCCTGCATATTCTGTTTTGTTAAATTTGCTTGGCAAAGGTAACAATGATTGACTAATTTGGGTCAACAGTGGTAGGGTGAAGTTAACGTCTTGTTTAATTTGCTAAAACAATACAATTGGTTTGTAGTAAATGAATTATGGATAAACGAACAGCCACATCACTTGTGGTGAAGGCTTTTCAGCAGATATTTTGTAATCGAGTATTTGGAGGTTTTGAAATTTTGTATACATTTGCATCGCAATTGAGCAAGCGGGTGCCATAGCTCAGATGGTAGAGCAAAGGACTGAAAATCCTTGTGTCCGTGGTTCGATCCCACGTGGCACCACCAGCCGGAAAGATAACTCTTTCCGGCTTTTTTAATATTTGGTTCAGGCATACTTTCCTCAAATACATATCCCCCATTGTTAACCTGCATGTGGGATTACATCAATCTCCTACAAATTTTGATTCCCAAAGTAAAACAGTAATTTTGCACCTTGGCCAAAAGAGGCGTTGTTGCATTGATCTAAATGAATATGTCAAAACAGCTGCGCCTGGCTTGTTTCATACTCAATTTCAAAAAAGTTTACCATGGATCAGAAATTAATCCTAATTATCCTCGATGGCTGGGGAATCGGCAGGAAGGATAGCACCGACGCCATTTCCAACGCTAAGACTCCATACATGGACTACCTTGCAAAGACCTATCCCACATCAAAACTCCTCACAAGCGGAGAAGATGTAGGTCTACCGGATGGTCAGATGGGCAATTCAGAGGTTGGCCACCTTAACATTGGTGCAGGTAGGGTTGTATACCAAGATCTTGTTCGTATAAACAAGGCATGTGCAGACAATAGCATTTCTCAAAATAAAACATTGGTTGATGCCTTCACCTATGCAAAAGAAAAAGGTGTGGCCGTTCATTTCCTTGGCCTAGTTTCCGATGGAGGGGTACATTCGTTAGATAAACATCTTTACAAACTATGTGATATTACCAAGGATTTTGGACTTCAAAAGGTTTTTATTCACGCTTTTACCGATGGTCGTGATACAGACCCGGAGAGTGGGCTTGGTTTTATAACCCAGCTGGAGGAGCATCTGAAAACCTCCAATGGTACCATTGCTACGCTCGTTGGCCGCTACTATGCCATGGATAGGGATAAGCGCTGGGAGCGTGTAAAGGAGGCGTATGATCTAATGGTTGAGGGCAAGGGCAAACAGGTTCATAGCATTGTCGACGCCATGAAGGAGTCCTATGCACAAGGAGTAACTGATGAATTTATCAAGCCGGTTGTTAGGGTTGATAACCAGGGAAATCCGGTTGGTAAAATTGCTGCTGGAGATGTGGTTATTTGCTTCAACTACCGTACCGATAGGCTTCGCGAGATGACCACGGTGTTATCACAAAAGGATATGCCTGAGCAGGGAATGCACACCATACCGTTGCACTACGTTACGATGACTAGGTACGATGATACCTTTAAGAATGTAAATATTGTTTACGATAAAGACAATCTTCAGAATACACTTGGCGAGGTAGTGTCAAATGCCGGTGGACATCAAATCCGCATTGCCGAAACCGAAAAGTATGCGCATGTAACTTTCTTCTTTTCTGGTGGGCGTGAGGAGCCATTTGCCAACGAAAGCAGGTTGATGGTGCAGTCACCAAAGGTAGCAACCTATGATCTTCAACCTGAGATGAGTGCTATAGAGGTTAAGGACGCCATTGTGGCCGAGCTGAAGAAGGGAGAAGCTAACTTTGTTTGCCTCAATTTTGCCAATGGTGACATGGTTGGACACACTGGAATTTGGCCTGCAATAATCAAGGCAGTTGAAACTGTTGATTCCTGCGTGAAGGAGGTGGTTGAAACTGCCAAAGCCAATGGTTATTCCGCAATTATAATTGCCGATCATGGTAATGCTGATAATGCAGTGAATCCCGATGGCTCTCCCAATACCGCCCATTCATTAAACCCTGTTCCATTTATTCTTGTTTCTGATAAATACCGCAAGGTGAAGAATGGTATTCTTGCAGATGTGGCACCCACAATCATTAAAATTTTGGGACTTTCTCAGCCGACTGAAATGACAGGGAAAATACTAATTGAGGAGTAGATGATTCAAATTGATGATAAAATAATTGGCTCTGCTGTTTTTGAGGAGCAGTTTATTTGTGATCTCCCGAACTGCCTTGGAGTTTGCTGTGTGCAAGGTATCTCAGGTGCGCCGCTTGACTTAGCAGAGGTGCTCTTGTTGGAGGACGATCTGGAGAAGATTATACCTTTCCTTAAGCCAGAAGGTGTTGAGGCCATCCGGGAGTTAGGCGTGGTGGTGACCGATTTTGAAGGCGACCTTACTACTCCTTTAATTAATGGCAAAGAGTGCGCATTTTGCATAGAGGAGAAGGGGATTAGCCAGTGTGGGATTGAACGTGCTTATAAACAGGGGAAGACCAAATTTCAAAAGCCAGTATCCTGCCATCTATACCCCATACGAATAAAAACCATTGGTGAGTTTACAGCCATCAACTACGACCATTGGGATATATGCAACCATGCCCGGGTGCTGGGAGAAAAGGAAGGAGTACCGGTTTATCAGTTTCTCAAGGAGCCTATTATTCGACGTTTCGGAGAGGATTTTTATCAGCAACTCGAGGAGGCAGCCCGCTTGATAAGGAAAGAAAAGGAACAGTAGCATATTATTCACCATAACGAACTTACAATATGGACCAGATTAAAAAGTATGTGGAGGAAAACAAGGAACGTTTTTTAGAGGAACTATTTAGTCTTCTGAGAATACCTTCCATAAGTTCCCTCTCGGAGCATAAGCCGGATATGGTTAAGGCTGCCAATTACTGGCGCAACGCTATCTTGGAAGCTGGGGCTGATAAAGCTGAAGTTATGGCCTCGGAGGGAAATCCAGTGGTTTATGGAGAAAAAATCATTGATCCTAAACTCCCGACCGTATTGGTATATGGACACTACGATGTAATGCCAGTTGACCCTATTGAGCAGTGGTATTCAAAACCTTTTGAGCCAGAAATCAGGGATGGAAAAATTTGGGCGCGCGGTGCCGACGATGACAAGGGTCAGGCATTTATGCATGCGAAGGCGTTTGAACTGATGGTGAAAACCAACACGCTTCCTTGTAACGTGAAATTCATGATTGAGGGTGAGGAAGAGATCGGCTCTCCCAGCTTGACCAGCTGGTGTAAGAAGCATAAGCAGATGCTTGCTGCCGATATAATTTTGGTTTCTGACACAGGAATGATCTCTCCAGACACCCCATCCATTACAACAGGTTTACGTGGCTTAGCATACTGGGAGGTTGAAGTCACTGGACCAAACCGTGATCTCCATTCCGGCATTTTTGGCGGGGCAGTTGCCAATCCAATAAATTTTCTTGCTAAGATGATTGCCTCTATGACCGATGAGAACGGGAAAGTTACAATGCCAGGTTTCTATGCCGATGTTTTGGATGTTCCAGCAAAGGAGCGGGAGATGCTTGCAAGGGTACCATACAATGAGGCGGCCTATAAAAAATCAATTGAGGTGGCAGAACTTTTTGGTGAAACCGGCTATACCACTCCTGAGCGAACAGGTATTCGCCCCTCATTTGATGTTTGTGGCATTTGGGGAGGTTATACAGGAGAAGGTGCAAAAACGGTTTTGCCTTCTAAGGCTTTTGCAAAAATCTCTTCGAGACTGGTTCCAAATCAAAATCATGAAAAGATTGCCGTGCTCTTTAAGGATTATTTTGAGTCCATAGCTCCTGCCTCAGTAAAAGTAAAAGTTACCTCATTGCATGGCGGTCAAGGCTATGTTTGTCCGGTTGATTTCCCTGCATACATTGCTGCTGAGAATGCATACCTTGAATCGTTTGGTAAGAAACCAGTGCCGGTACGGAGTGGAGGAAGCATTCCAATCATCTCTACCTTCGAGGAGGTCCTTGGAATCAAATCAATACTCATGGGTTTTGGATTAGAGAGTGATGCAATTCACTCCCCTAACGAAAACTATCCTGTTGCTAACTTCTACAAGGGAATCGAAACAATCCCTCTATTTTATAAGCACTTTGCTACTATTTTGAGGTAACTGATAATTTGGAATCGAATAAATGGAATGGGCAGCTATAAGCTGCCCTTTTTTTTGCTGATTAGGGGGGGTGTTAAAAAATAATACAAATAATAATACATGAGCAATTAAAAATAGGGGGTATTGCAACAAAAAAGCATTTATATTAAAAATAACGACATTAATATAGGGGGTGTTGTTCTAATAAATGTATATTTGCGTCGTAACAATCAAAAAATGAAAATATGGTTGCGCTACGAGAAAAAGCATTATCAGAATTGTTGAGTCGTACCCCAGAAGGGGTAACCAAATCGGACGTTAAAATCTCCGATATTTTCGGAATCAACGTTTTCGACAGAAAAAAAATGAAGCAGTACCTTTCGGGTGAGGCCTATGAAAGTGTTGTTGCTGCCATTGATGAGGGTCGAAGAATTGACCGTAAGGTGGCCGATCAAGTGGCCACGGGCATGAAAACATGGGCTATGGAGCGTGGTGCGACTCACTACACACACTGGTTTCATCCGCTAAACGATTCAACCGCTGAGAAGCATGATGCGTTTTTTGAGCTCCAGCGCGACGGGGGCGCAGTTGAGCGGTTTAGGGGAGAGCTACTGGTACAACAGGAGCCTGATGCTTCTTCTTTTCCAAGTGGAGGTTTACGTAATACGTTTGAGGCTCGAGGTTATTCTGCGTGGGATCCCTCTTCTCCTGCTTTTGTACTTGATGGAACACTCTGCATACCTACCATATTTATTTCATATACCGGTGAGGCGCTCGATTTAAAAATGCCGCACCTTCGCTCGTTGCAGGCGCTCGATAGGGAAGCCACCCTCGTTGGTCAGCTATTCGACAAGGATGTAAAAAAGGTATTTGTTACCCTAGGCTGGGAGCAAGAGTATTTTCTCGTTGACGAGGCGCTTTTCACGGCTCGCCCCGATTTAGTATTGACAGGACGTACGCTGATGGGGCACGTAGCTGCAAAAGATCAGCAGCTTGAGGACCACTACTTTGGAGCCATTCCGGACCGGATTGCTTCATTTATGAAGGAGTTGGAGTTTGAGTCATATAAACTTGCGATACCGGTAAAGACAAGACATAACGAGGTTGCGCCGCACCAATTTGAGTGTGCACCCATTTTTGAGGAGGCCAACCTCGCAGTTGACCATAATTTACTGTTAATGTCCATTATGGATAAGGTAGCTCGCCGTCATAAGCTGCGCGTACTTTTCCATGAAAAACCATTTAAGGGAATTAACGGCTCTGGTAAGCATTGTAACTGGTCGATGCTCACCGATACTGGAGTAAATCTTCTTTCTCCTGGCAAGAATCCTCGCTCGAACATTCAGTTCCTTACCTTTTTGGTGAACACAATGAAGGCGGTTGATAAGCATGGATTGCTGCTGCTGGCAAGCGTAGCAAGCCAATCGAACTCTCACCGTCTAGGAGCAAATGAAGCACCGCCAGCAATTATGTCAGTTTTTATTGGTAAAACTCTTTCCGCATTGCTCGATTCGCTGGAGGAGCGTGTAACCGATAAAAAAATGACTCCGGAAGAGAAGACGGAAATAAAGTTGGATATTGGCAAAATCCCTGAGATACTATTGGATAATACCGACCGCAACAGAACCTCTCCTTTTGCATTTACCGGTAACCGATTTGAATTAAGAGCTATGGGGTCATCTGGTAATGCTGCCTCTCCACTTATTGTTCTAAATACAGCACTAGCTGAGCAGCTTCGGGAGTTTAGACTTGAAGTTGAGGCCGTGATAGCCAAGGGGGTTAAGAAAGATGAGGCCATTCTTCAGGTGTTGCGTAGCGTAATTACAGCAAGCAAGCAAATTCGATTTGAAGGGAATGGTTATAGCCAGGAATGGAAGGAAGAGGCTGCAAAGCGTGGTTTGCCCATCATGTACGATGTACCCGAAGCGTTTAATGCGTTTTTGGATCCAAAGTCTCGCGCGATGTTTGGAGCTTTTGCTGTCCTAACTGACAGGGAGTTGGAATCTCGACACGAAATTCGGAATGAGACCTACATTAAGAAGATGCAAATTGAGGCTCGAGTATTGGGCGATTTAGCCATTAACCATGTAGTTCCCACCGCCTTGCTTTATCAAAACCTGCTCATCGATAATGTTAAGGGTTTAAAGGATCTCTTTCCTGAGTTGGAGTTTGCAGTGTTGGCAGAAACACAGCTTCAGAGCATCCGTAAGATTTCCGACCACGTTCGAAATATTCGGCAATTGACCAAAGCGCTGGTTGAGCGCAGAAAAGAGGTAAACAAGATTACGGATATGTTTGAACGAGCTTCAGTATATTCAAAGGAGATCAACGCTATGATGGAGGAGGTAAGATACCATATCGACAAGTTGGAGTTGATTGTGGACGATAAGCAATGGCCGCTACCTAAGTATCGAGAATTACTCTTTTTACACTAGCAGCATAGCGTGTCAAACTTCTTGTTACAATTAGTTTGACCCTGTTTTAGAATCGATGCAGGAGAAGTTTTGTCTTAGCTTCTTTCCTGCATCGATTTTTGTATTTAACCAATTTATAGATGTTTCTCATTCACTAAAAAATTGTTTACTTTTATGCCTTATTGGCCAATGTTGAATAGCCTCTTTGGTTGAACTTGTCAATAATCAGAATATCATTTTTGCATTTTTTGTAAGTAAACACGAAACAATGGCAAAGAACTCCATTTCTATGGCGCTATCAGGCCTTATAGCCTTGATCCTGTGCTTTACAATGCTTCCAGAAAGTAGTCATGCCCAAGGCAAGTTCGAACGGGCCAATAAGGTTTTTGAAGCAGGTGGTTACTATGCATCCATAGACCTTTACCGGAACATATATAACGATATTGCCGATAATACTAAGAAGCCCTTTATCCTATTTCGTATTGCCGAAGCTTTTCGAAATATTGGGAATGCCCGACAGGCCGAGATTTGGTATGCGAAGGCAATTAAAAAGGAGTATGCAGACCCTATTATCTACCTGCACTATGGCGATGTGCTCATGATACAGGACGAATATGATAAGGCCCTTGCTGAATACCAGGAGTATAAGAAGTTGGTACCTAATGATCCAGTGGCTGACGAGCGTATGAAGAGTTGTCAGGTGGCCCAGCAGTGGAAGGAGAGTCCAACCGGCTACGTGTTGGAGCAGGTTGATTTTACGAATACCAAGTTTAATGATTTTTCGCCGGCATATGGGTCTGATGACTATGGAATACTCTATTTTACATCCTCTCGACCTGGTACAGTAGGTAATAAAATTCATGCCGCTACGGGAGAAAATTTTACGGATATTTTTGTTACCGAGCGCGACAGGAAAAATACTTGGAGTACACCAAAGCCTATAGAGGGCGAGGTAAATACCGAATTTGAGGAGGGATCGTGCTCCTTAAGCAGCGATTACAATACAATGTATTTCACTAGGTGCCGCGTAAATAAGCGCGATAAGTTGGGATGTGAAATTCTAACAGCTACAAACCAGGATGGTAAGTGGGGGAAAATTGAAAAAATTCCTATTGCAGGTGATAGCGTAGTGGTTGCCCATCCAAGCATTTCCAGCGATGGTCTAACGCTTTACTTCGTTTCGGATATGCCCGGAGGCTTTGGCAAAACAGATATTTGGAAAGTGACCCGAAACAGCCCAACTGATACATGGGGCGAACCCATTAACTTAGGAGCATCCATTAATACAGCTGGTAGAGAGATGTTTCCGTTCATCCATCCCGATGGCACCCTTTATTTTTCAACCGACGGTAGGCCTGGAATGGGTGGTCTCGATATTTTTAAAGCCACTCCGACCAAGGATGGAGGCTGGGATGTTGTAAATATGCGATACCCAATCAACTCATCTGCCGATGATTTTGGAATTATTTTTCAGAAGGAAAAGGAGATGGGTTACCTAACCTCACGCCGGAAGGGTGGTAGAGGTGGTGATGATATTTACCAGTTCTATCTACCTCCAATTAATTTTAACATTACTGGTATTGTTAAGGATGACAAAACGGATAAACCCCTTGACCAAGCCACCGTTAAGCTTATTGGTTCCGATGGCACTAACCTAAGTGTTGAAACTGGCAACGACGGGGTATTTAAATTTGTTCTGGCTGCCAATAACGATTATGTGCTTGTTTCTCAGCGGAATGGATACTTAAATGGGAAGGGTAAAGAAACTACGCGTGGTCTGACAGCTAGTAAGGATTTTACCGCCACATTGTATATGGCCTCTACTGCAAAACCAATCGAACTACCAAATATTTTCTACGACTATGGCCGATGGGAGTTGAGACCTGAATCGATGGTTTCGCTCGATAAGCTTGTTGAGACACTCAACGATAATCCCAATATCACCATAGAGCTTGGTTCTCACACAGACAGCAGAGGAACAGATGCGTTCAACTACGAATTGTCGCAGAAGCGTGCTCAAAGCGTTGTTGATTACCTAATTGAAAAGGGTATTGCGCCCGATAGGCTTAAAGCCAAAGGTTACGCTGCTTCCAATCCTAAGGTTGTTGATGCTCGCATTGCAGAGTCTTACCCATTCTTAAAAGAGGGTGTAGTGCTCTCCGACGAATTTATAAACGGGCTTCAAACGGATGATCAAAAGGAGATTTGCCACCAGCTCAATCGTCGAACGGAATTCAAGGTTTTGTCCACCGATTATAAACCGGTAGCAAAGCAGTAACTGAAAAGATAAAAAGCGCTCTGGCAACAGAGTCGCTTTTTTTATTTGGTAACAATTCAAACAACAGTTTCAGAAGATGGAAAAGAAGTCCAGATACGAACAAAGAGGTGTATCTGCATCGAAAGAGGATGTTCATAACGCCATAAAAAATCTAGATAAAGGAATTTTCCCAAAGGCATTCTGCAAGGTAGTCCCAGACTTTTTGGGTGGTGATCCCGAATACTGTAACATCATGCATGCCGATGGGGCTGGTACCAAATCCTCGCTGGCCTATGCCTACTGGCGTGAGACAGGCGATATGTCGGTATGGAAGGGTATTGCTCAAGATGCCATTGTGATGAATACCGACGATCTACTTTGCGTAGGAGCATTTGACAACATTCTGGTATCCTCTACCATCGGGCGGAACAAAAGACTTATTCCTGGGGAGGTAATTACTGCAATCATTCAGGGTACTGAGGAGTTTATTCAGGAGATGCGCGATCTTGGAATGAATATTTTTCTCACTGGGGGAGAAACGGCCGATGTGGGTGATCTAGTTCGAACAGTTATTGTGGACTCAACCGTCACTGCTCGCATGCCGCGATCGAAGGTGATTTCCAACGCTAGCATTCAGGATGGAGATGTAATTATTGGATTATGCAGTTACGGGAAAGCATCGTATGAAAAGAAATATAACGGAGGAATGGGTTCCAATGGGCTTACTTCTGCCCGACACGATATATTTGCAAAAGCTGTTGGCGAAAAATATCCGGAAACATACGATACGGGAATACCTAATGAAGTTGCCTACACTGGGTCGTTAAATTTGACACAAAAGGTTGACAGCGTTGGCATGACGGTAGGCGAATTGGTGCTATCTCCCACCAGAACTTATTTACCCGTTGTTAGGGAAATACTAACCAACTATAGCCCTTTGATTCATGGTCTTATTCATTGTTCTGGTGGAGGACAAACCAAGATATTGAACTTCGTCGATGGTTTACACATTATTAAAGACAGTATGTTTGCCGTTCCACCCTTGTTCAACTTGATCCAGCATTCATCCAATACCGATTGGCAAGAAATGTATAAGGTATTTAACATGGGACACCGATTTGAAATTTATGTGTTTCCTGAATTTGCCGATGATATTGTGGCCATTTCGAAGGAGTTTGGAGTCGACGCTCAGATCATTGGTCTTGTTGAGTCATCAAAGGAGAAGAAGTTGACCATTAAAAGCGAGCTTGGTACATTCCTTTATTAGTAAGATTGAGCTTCGAAATTATTGCTAAATTTGCAGCCAATTTTAAGGAGGTCATATAAATGAGCGATTTTCTAGGTAAACTTCATAGTTTGAAACTCAAGTTTGAGGAGGTTGGGCAGCAATTAACTGACCCTCAAATCATTTCAGATCAAAAGCGATATGTTTCGCTGAACAAGGAGTATCGGGAACTTGAGCCATTGGTGGAGGCTTACGAAACGTATAAGAATATTTTAAGCAATATCGACTTTTCAAAGCAGATACTATCATCGGAGAAGGATGATGAGATGCGCGAAATGGCCAAAGGTGAAATTGACTCCCTAACAACACAGAAGGAAAAGATTGAGGAGGAGATAAAGTTGCTCCTGATTCCTTCGGATCCAGAGGATGAAAAAAATGCAATTCTCGAGATTCGGGGAGGAACGGGTGGTGACGAAGCTGCTATTTTTGCCGGAGACCTCTTCCGAATGTACTCGAAGTATATCGAAAGTAGGGGGTGGAAGTACGAGATAAACGACTACTCTGAAGGCTCTGCTGGAGGCTACAAGGAAATTGTGATGAAGGTAACCGGAAAAGGTGTATACGGTATTTTGAAGTATGAATCGGGTGTACATCGTGTACAGCGGGTACCTCAAACCGAGACACAGGGGCGAGTGCATACTTCTGCTGCAACAGTTGCAGTTCTACCGGAGGCGGAGGAGTTTGACGTTGATATAAAGATGGAGGATATCCGTAAGGACACCTTTTGTGCGTCTGGCCCTGGAGGACAGTCAGTTAACACAACCTACTCTGCAATTCGTTTATCGCACGCACCCACTGGTATAGTGGTGCAGTGTCAGGATCAAAAATCTCAGATTAAGAACTTTGAAAAGGCGATGGCTGAACTGCGCACTCGAATCTACAACCTCCAGTATCAAAAGTATATTGACGCAATTGCCAGCAAGCGAAAAACAATGGTGTCAACTGGTGACAGATCGGCAAAGATAAGAACCTACAACTATCCACAAGGGCGCGTTACCGATCACCGCATTAATCTAACGCTTTACAATCTTGCTTCCATTATTGATGGTGATATTCAGGAATTGCTTGATAAGTTACAAATGGCCGAAAATGCAGAAAGGTTGAAGGAGAGCGAAATTTAGTATTAACCTAGAAAGCCTATGAATTCGCAGGATCTTTTTAAGAATATTCAAAAAAAGCGGAGCTTTCTTTGCGTGGGGTTGGACACCGACCTGAACAAAATTCCGGAGTATTTACTTTCCCGGGAAGACCCTATTTTTGAGTTTAACAAGCGAATTGTTGAGGCAACGGCTCCATTTGCCATTGCTTATAAACCCAACTTGGCTTTCTATGAATTCCAGGGGGCACAAGGTTGGATTAGTTTACAGAAAACGGTAAAGTTCATTCGTATGAACTATCCCGATATTTTCCTTATTGCCGACGCAAAGCGCGGGGACATTGGAAATACCTCAAAAATGTATGCCAAGGCATTTTTTCAACATTTTGGTTTCGATGCTATCACACTTTCTCCCTATATGGGACAGGATACCGTCACACCTTTTCTCGCATTTGATGGGAAGTGGGTTGTTATGCTTGGCTTAACATCCAACGAGTCGGCTGCAGAATTACAGATGTTACCCCTTGCAGATGGGAAACGATTGTTCGAGCGCGTAATTGAAACTTCAATGCAATGGGGCCACGAAAACAATATGATGTATGTGGTAGGGGCAACAAAAGCTCAGATGCTAGCTGATGTAAGGAAAATAGTGCCACACCATTTTCTCCTAATTCCAGGAGTTGGTGAGCAGGGTGGGAGCCTTGAGGAGGTGGTTGAATTTGGGGTGAACTCACAATGCGGATTAATTGTAAACTCTTCTCGTGGGATAATTTATGCAGACCATACGCAGCGTTTTGCAGAAGTTGCAGCCGCAAAAGCGGAAGATTTACAGATGCAAATGGCTGGACATTTGAAATCAAAAGGGTGCATCTAGATTTACGAAAGTATTTTGCATAAAAAAAGGGTGGTTTTACCACCCTTTTTTTATGCAAAATTGTATTGACTATTTGTCGTTTGCGTTGTAGGTGTCATATGGCAGGAATTCCCAAATATCATCAAGATATGTGCTTCCAGAAACACCGGTTACAACAAATCCTCTTCCACTTACAGTGAATCCAACTGCGTTTGACCGAGCAGCTCCTTCGAAGTCAGTTTTTCTTGTCCACAAATCAGTTACAGGGTTATATTCCCATACAGTAGAGATTATAGTGTTGTCATCACCAGTTGTAATATACCCAAGTCCATTAATTACGAATGCAACAGCATTTGCTCTTACTATGGAGGTATAATTATCATCATACGATTCATTCGAATCGTTGGCAATGTCTCTTTTCTTGGTCCAAGTATCGGTCGAGGCATCGTAAGCCCAGAAATCAGCAGGATGAGTTGCATTTTGAGTTCCTGTGCAAACGTAAGCAATGTCGTTGATGACAAATGCAACAGCATTCATTCGTTTACTACCGGGAAGGCTTGTTTTCTGAGCCCAAGTATTGGTGCTAGGGTCATACTGCCATAGATCTTTGAGGTAATTTCCATCGTAACCTCC
>DATKVT010000020.1 GCA_035529935.1 Williamwhitmania sp.
CCATTAATTTCGTTGAAGGAGGTCATTACCGAGCCAACACCTGCATCTATGGCCGCTTTGTAGGGTGGAAGATAATTTCCAAAAAGCGTTTGCATGGACATATCCACAGTGTTGTAATCACGACCAGCCTCCGGCGCACCGTAGGCGGCAAAGTGCTTAACGCAGGCAAGAAGTGTGTTGTTAGCGGCAAGGTTGTCTCCCTGAAAGCCCTTCACGCGAGTTGCAGCAATTTGGCATCCTAGCCATGTGTCCTCACCGGCTCCCTCCATCACTCTGCCCCAGCGAGGATCGCGAGTAATGTCAACCATTGGAGCATAGGTCCAATTGATTCCTTCGGCAGTGGCCTCGTCGGCAGCAATTTGTTCCGAATGTTCTATGGATTCCAAGTCCCAGCTGCAGGCTTGCGCAAGCGGAATGGGGAAAATGGTCCGGTGTCCATGTATTACATCATATCCAAAAATCAGGGGGATGTGCAGCCTTGATTCTTCCACAGCCACCTTCTGTAGTTTCCTAACGTAATCCACAGTGTAGGCATTGAATATGGCACCAGCCTTGCCTTCCTTTATTAGCTGTATGTAGTTATTGTTCATCATTGGTCCGGTAACGTCCCAATCGCTGGTAAAGAGCGATAGCTGACCAATTTTCTCCTCCAGCGTCATCAGTTTTATTATGGAGTCAGCCTTTTGCTCATATACAGCATTTGCCGATTCGGGCTTGTGGTTACATGCCTGAAATATTGTGATTACCCCTGGAATGGTTAGGCTAAGTAGAGCTTTTAATTTCCAGTTCATGGTTATATATTTTGAGATGAAGATTATCCTTGTTTAGACTAGCGTGTTTAGCGACTATTGTTGCTTAACAGGTGCTTTTGCGTACTTAAAATCGAGCAGTGAGAGCCCCTTCTGAACTTCAGGAATAGTGGAAAATAGATTCCACAATAATCCGCTTCGATAGTTTTCAATCATTACAACTATGGGTCCTTGGTCGATGGCTAAGTAGCTGTCGGCATACCAGTTTTTTTGTTCAGAGAAGGCATCAATAAAGCCATATTTCCCCCAAATTTTACCGCCAAGGTCATAGTAAAAATGTTTCAGGGCAGCCATGCTTTGCTCCGGTGTGTAAGGAAATGCCGAGAGCGCAGCAGTTGGGGAAATTACGCCCAGATCATTGGTGGGCGATTGGGCAGAGTAACCTTCGTAGTTATCGCTGGCCGTTAATCCCCAGCAATTCTCACCGTATCCCTTGTAGTGTTTTGGATTTTTGACGCAGTAGGTGTAGTTAATGAGCGTTTGATTTCTATTTAACTCTTCGTAGTTGGCATACCTATCCGACAGACCATTGGGATTAAGTCCCAAAAAGGAATATTGTGTAAAGAAGAGTGGACCTCCATATGGGAATCCAAGTGCAAGTGGATAGCCATAGTAGCTGTTCCCATTGTAAAAATGGTTAGATTTTGTCCATCCGGCATGGTAAACAGCAGAGTCGATGGGATGTGTAGGTGATGAGGCTGCTAAAATGTAGGTTATCAGGCACTCATTCCAGCCCTTAATGGGCATGTTCATTTTCCACTGGTAGTTGGGAGACCAATGCCAGTAGAGTGAATCGGTATGGTTAGTATACCAGTTCCAATCAACTCCCTCCCAAAGCTTTGTAATCTTGTTTTGTAGCGTCACCTCTTCCGGCGATCCACTATTGAAGTATGCTCGTGCTGCAAGCAGTCCTTGCACAAGGTAAGCTGTTTCTACTAGATCACCGCCGTTGTCGTATTGGCTGAATGGAAATGTTTTACCAGTGTTTCCGTTGTACCAGTGTGACCATGCACCGTGGTAGCGGTCGCAGGTATCCAAAAAATCTACAATTCTTGAAATTTGTTTAACGGCTGCATCTCTTGTTATAAAGTGCCTATCGGCACCAACCACCAATGCCATAATACCAAAACCAGTGCCACCAGTGGTTACAATATAGTTACCGTCACTTTGATCATTACTTCTTTCACGAGCCATGCCCGATTTTGGTTGGGCAAAGTCGACGAAATATTTTAGAGTTTGCCTTTGCACCGTATCCAGCAAGGCATTGTCGCTAAGCTGAGCCTTGGAATTGTTCTGACAGCTGCAAAGTATTGCTATGCTGATAATGGAAAGGTAGATCAGCTTATTCATGATGGTAAGTTGAAACGTAAAATGAAAATTCTAGAAGTTAAAAGTAAGGGGGAGCAAGAGTCTCCCCCTTCTCACAATTGAATCTAAAAACAACCTAAACCTAACCCCTTATTGTTAGTTTCCTTCGGCACCATTTTCTCCATTGTAGAGAGCGCCAACCTGATCTTCGGTTAGAGCTACATTGTAAAGGCGGAAGTCGTCCATGTCGCCAAGGTAGTTGCCCAACCATGTCTGAACAGTATTGGGATTCTTTCCGATAAAGAAGTCCGTTGCAGTTGTAGGAATGGTAATTCCTCCCATAAGTGCATCGTTATACGTGCTTGTATCCTGCATTACCTTAACTCCATTTAGGAATAATCTGTAAATGCTGGAGTTAGCATCGTAGGTATATACTACCTGGAACCACTTTGCAGT
>DATKVT010000021.1 GCA_035529935.1 Williamwhitmania sp.
AGGTGTGCGATGCCATTTCTGGTGCTCGTCCAGGCGCTCGCCGCGAAATAGTGGAGAGCTACATCAAGCGTTTGAAGGAGATGGAGCAACTTGCTCTTTCATATCCCGGTGTGCTCAAGACCTTCGCTATTCAGGCAGGACGAGAGCTGCGCGTGATTGTGGGTAGTGAAAAGGTAACCGACCAAGAGGCAGAACGTCTATCGTTCGATATTGCCCAAAAAATTCAGGATGAGATGACCTACCCTGGACAGGTTAAGATTACCGTAATTCGAGAAACCCGCGCAATTAGTTTTGCAAAGTAGAAAACCAGATGTTATTGCATATTTAAAGAATAAGGCTGTCTAAACGACGGCCTTATTCTTTTTAATAGTAATGCTGTAAGCTCATCTTTACTCTTGAGTGAATCTATTAAACATTGGTAAATCAAATTTTTGTTGGATTTTGTCGTTACAATCAGGTTAACAAATGTTACCTCTTTTTTCAAAAAAGGTTGGACTGCCTTCAAGTAAATATTGTATTTTCGTACTCTTATTCAAGGTATAGCAATGGATAATATCGTAATGTGCGATCTTAAGGGACAATACCTTAAGATTAAGGATGAAGTTGATTCTGGAATTCAGTCTGTTATCGATAGTTCTGCGTTTATAAAAGGGGAGGCGGTAAAACAATTTCAGCAAGAGTTAGGCTCCTATTTAAACTGCAAGCACGTAATTGCCTGTGGTAATGGCACCGATGCTCTTCAAATTGCCCTCATGGCGCTGGGGCTTAAGCCGGGAGATGAGGTAGTAACTCCCAACTTCACCTTTATTGCTACCGTTGAGGTGGTTGCGCTAATGGGGCTAACCCCTGTGCTGGTGGACGTGGACATTGATTCATTCACCCTGGATATCGAACAGCTGGAAAAGGCAATAACCGCGAGAACTAGAGCCATTATTCCAGTGCATCTCTTTGGCCAGTGCGCCAACATGGAAGCCATTATGCAGGTGGCGCAAAAGTTTGGAATTTTTGTTGTTGAGGATGTTGCCCAAGCTCTGGGGAGCAGCTACACCTTTTCCAGTGGGTCGGTAGCAAGAGCGGGCACCATAGGTCACATTGGAACAACCTCCTTTTTCCCATCAAAAAACCTTGGATGCTACGGCGACGGTGGAGCGCTCTACACCAACGATGATAGCTTGGCTGAAGAAATTCGCTCCATTGCCAACCACGGCATGAAGGTGCGCTACCACCACGATCGGATCGGGCTTAACTCTCGCCTGGACACCATTCAGGCAGCCATTTTAAGAGTTAAGCTGAAGTATTTGGACCAGTATAACCAGGCGAGAATACAAGCGGCAGATAGGTACGATAGGCTTTTTGCCAGCTGCTCAGCGCTGAAAACGCCATTCAGAGTTGCGGATTCCAACCATATTTTTCACCAGTACACCCTCCGGCTGCTGGATGGCGATCGGCAGGAGCTGATAAAATACCTTGCCTCCAAGGGCATACCAGCGATGATTTACTATCCCGTTCCGCTTCATCGCCAGGTTGCCTTTGCCGAATACCAGAAAGTGGCAATAACAAAGGAGTTTCCGGTTACCGATCAGCTGTGTGCATCGGTATTTTCGTTACCCATGCACACGGAGCTGACCCTCGAGCAGCAGGAATATATTGCAGGGGCCATACTTAACTATCTTGAGTAGGACATTGTTTATACTGTGAAGAAGAATATACTGAATCGAATTTTGAAATGGAAAAGGCATACTTTGCTCACGAAACAGCCGTTATCGATAGCGGGTGCATAATTGGTGCAGGAACAAAAATTTGGCACTTTAGCCATATTATGCCGGGATGTGTTATCGGCAAGGGGTGTAATATTGGCCAGAACGTGGTTATTTCCCCGGAGGTGATTCTGGGCAATAATGTAAAGGTGCAGAACAACGTCTCCATATACACGGGCGTGGTTTGTGAGGATGACGTGTTTTTAGGACCTTCAATGGTTTTTACCAACGTGATAAATCCGCGAAGCGCAGTTAATCGCCGTGACCAGTATTTAAAGACCATTGTTGGAAAGGGAGCCTCCATTGGCGCCAACGCAACCATCGTATGTGGACATAATATTGGCCAGTTTGCGTTTATAGGAGCAGGCGCTGTGGTAACGAGGGAGGTTAAGCCCTACGCCTTGGTGGTTGGCAACCCTGCCCGGCAGGCTGGATGGATGAGCGAGTATGGCCATAAGCTTACCTTTAATAGCGATGGTATTGCCGTATGTCCAGAAAGTGGGCATTGGTATCGATTAGCATCAGAACATGTTGAAAAAATAGAGTAATGGAAGATTCAAAAAAGTTAAATTTTGGTCTCATTGGGGCCTCCGGATACATTGCACCACGCCACTTGAGGGCAATTAAGGATACAGGAAATAACCTCATTGCAGCTCTCGATAGGTTCGACAGCGTGGGCATCATGGATAGCTTTTTTCCCGAAGCCGATTTCTTTGTGGAGTATGAGCGCTTCGACCGGCACTTTGATAAGCTAAAGCGGCATGGCACCCGCATTGACTATGTAAGCATTTGTACCCCGAACTACCTGCACGATTCCCATATTCGGTTTGCCCTGCGCCAGGGGGCTGAGGCCATATGCGAAAAACCGCTGGTGCTCAACCCGTGGAACGTGGATGCCCTGCAGGAGATAGAGCAGGAAACCGGCCATAAGGTGAACACCATTCTGCAGCTTCGGTTGCACCCAGCTATTATTGCGCTAAGAGAGGAGGTGGCTAAGGCTCCTGCCGATAAGATTTTCGACGTGGATCTCACCTACATTACAAGCCGTGGGCATTGGTATTTTGTTTCGTGGAAGGGCGATGCCCAGAAGTCGGGTGGCATTGCCACCAACATTGGCATTCACTTCTTTGATATGCTCTCCTGGGTTTTTGGCGAGGTGCAGGAGAACGTGGTTCACCTTTCGGAGCCGGATAAATCTGCCGGTTACCTTCGCCTGAAGAAGGCTCGGGTAAGATGGTTCTTAAGCGTAGATTATACGGATATCCCTGAAGCCATAAGGCAGAAAGGGCAGCGCACCTTCCGGTCGATTACGATGGAGGGGAAGGAGATTGAGTTTTCAGAAGGCTTTACCGACCTGCATACCGAAAGTTACCGTCAAATTATTGCTGGCAAGGGATTTGGCCTTCAGGACGCCAAGCCATCCATTCAAACGGCCTATACCATTCGTAATTTTAAGCCTCTTGGTTTAACCGGTGACTACCATCCATTCTGCAAGAAGTAATTTAACCCTTTAAAACTTGAGCGATGATATATCAAGACCTAGTTGCCAAGCATGAAAAGTTGGCTGTAATAGGCTTAGGATATGTAGGGCTGCCCATTGCACTTGAATTTGCCCGTAAAATCTCCGTTATAGGATTCGATATTAAGCCCGATCGGGTTAAGCTGATGCAGGAGGGCATTGATCCAAGCAAGGAGCTGGAGAGCGAGGCTTTTAAGGGGTGCGAAATAGAGTACACTAGCCATCTAGAAGATCTTAAAAAAGCTAAATTCTTTGTTGTTGCGGTGCCAACCCCCATCGATGATCATAACCTTCCCGATTTGAAGCCGCTGCTTGCGGCCACCGCAACCGTGGGTAAGGTATTAAAGAAGGGCGATTACGTGGTGTACGAATCCACTGTGTATCCGGGCTGCACGGAGGAAGATTGCGTTCCGCTGCTGGAGCAGCTATCGGGGTTGAAGTATGTTGAGGATTTTAAGGTAGGCTTTTCACCGGAGCGGATCAACCCGGGTGACAGGGAGCATACGTTGGTGAAAATAAAGAAGATTACCTCCGGCTGCGATGCTGAATCGGCAGAGGAGATAGCAAAGACCTACGAGCTGATTATTCAGGCGGGCATACACCGCGCCAGCAGCATAAAGGTGGCAGAGGCGGCCAAAATTATTGAGAATACCCAGCGCGACATCAACATTGCGTTTATGAACGAGCTATCCATCATTTTCAACCGAATGGGAATTAATACCATGGAGGTGCTGGAGGCTGCAGGGACGAAGTGGAATTTTCTAAAGTTTTTTCCAGGGTTGGTTGGCGGTCACTGCATTGGGGTTGATCCATACTACCTGGTTTACAAGGCAAAGGAGGTGGGCTACCATCCTCAAATTATTAGTGCAGGTCGGTTTATCAACGACTCCATGGGTGGCTACGTTGCCAAGCAGACGGTAAAGAAGATGATTGGTGCTGACAAAAATCCAAAGGAGACCCACGTGCTCATTATGGGAGTAACCTTTAAGGAAAATGTGAGCGATATCCGTAATTCCAAGGTGGTTGACATCTATAGAGAACTAATTTCTTTCGGGGTGAAACACATTGATGTTATTGATGCTTATGCTGATGCCCAAGAGGTAAAACAAGAGTATGGATTTGATATCGCAAAGGAACCATCCGGAAAATACGATGCCATTATTGTTGCTGTAAGCCACCAACAGTATATCCTGCTAAAGGAGGAGTGGTTCCAAGGAATAGCATCAGAGGGTTGCATTTTTGTGGATGTAAAGGGAGTATATCGTGATAAAATCAAAGCCTTAAATTACTGGAGTCTTTAGATTGTTGGTGTATATTTTCTGCGCAATTGATTTTTAACGTCTGAGGCAAAAGCAGCATCAGACGTTTATGCATGAAGGATATTGCGAAATTGCATATTTCGTGAGCACTTTTTTGGGCCTTCGATTTGGTCTTACCCATTTTAGGGGTAATTTGGTCTGCCATATTTTATGCAGTCTTTTGTGGGACTGAGAGGGCGAAGCTGTATCAAAATTGGTTTATTAAAGTTTTCCACATAGAATTGATTTAAAGTTTGATAGAACCAAATATTGTTTGTGAACCTAGTAATTATTACCAGCAATGCAGAAGAATCTAATTGAATATTTTGATAGGGTTCAAAAACTCCATCCTAATAGAGCTGCGGTTATTGAGGGAGATAAGAGCATTTCATTTTCACAGCTAGGCCAAGATTCTAAAAATGTTGCCAATAGAATTATCGTAGCGGTTGAGCAAGTGCTAAACAAACCGGTTGCAGTTTTTTTACCAAAAGGCATCGAAAGCGTTGTGGCCGATTTGGCCATTACATATAGTGGGAATGTTTACATGAACCTGGATGTAAAATCGCCTCAGCTGCGCATTGAGAACATTCTCAACCTGATTCAACCGGTATTAATACTTACCAATAACGCAAATCGAGAGAGGTTAAGCGGCATTTCCTATAAATGCACTATTCTTTGCATCGACGACATTGAAGCTTCCAGCAGTGGGGACGAATTGATTTATCGGAGGCTCGAAGCGCATATCGATACTGACCCATACTGCATAATAAACACCTCTGGATCCACCGGAACGCCCAAAGGGGTTGTGCTAAACCATAGGAGCTTTATTGACTTTACCGAATGGGCTATTGATACGTTGCATATTAAAGATAATGAGATAGTTGGTTCTCTTTCGCCAATTGTGTTTGATATTTATAGCTTTGAGCTATGCATGTTGATGGCCAAGGGAAGCACTCTTGTAGTTTTGCCCGATTCGTTGGCCGCATTTCCTGCCAAGTTATTGAGCATAATGCAAGAACAAAAGGTTACCTTCATTTTTTGGGTGCCAACCATTATGGTGAACATTGCCAATATGGACTTGCTGTCGAAAATTGCTTTACCCGTTCTAAAAACTGTTTGGTTTGCTGGTGAGGTTTTCCCCACCAAGCAGTTTAACCAATGGAAGCAGCAGTTGCCCAGCACCAAGTTTGTAAACCTGTATGGCCCCATCGAAATTACGCTCGATTGCACCTACTATGTTGTGGAGAGAGAGCTAAAGGACAATGAACCTATCCCCATTGGGTTTCCTTGCAAGAATAGTGATGTCCTCATCCTAAATGAGTCGAACCAACGTGTGGCTATTGGTGAAGAGGGAGAGCTATGTGTGCGTGGCTCCTCTTTGGCAATGGGATATTACAACAATCCCGTGAAAACAGCAGAGGCTTTTGTGCAGAATCCTTTGAATTCGTCCTATCCCGAAATTATCTATCGAACGGGAGATATTGTTTCAATTAATGAGCGTGGCGAAATTGAATTCAAGGGTCGAAAGGATAGCCTCATAAAACACATGGGATATCGAATTGAATTGGGTGAAATTGAGCATGTTATAATTAATACGTTGAAGTTGGTGGAGAATGGATGTGTGGTTTACAACTTTAGCAAGAAGGAGATCACCCTATTTTTCGAAGCCAAAGGGGAGATATCTCTTGCGGAATTGAAATCAAAAATTGCGACCGTTTTTCCAAAATACATGATACCAACTGTATACATGCGGCTAGAAGAGATGCCACGCAATATTAATGGCAAAATCGACCGACTTTTCTTAAATAACTCCATCAATAATGGATAGGGTAAGCTCCCTTGAGGTAGTTCAGAATGCAAATAGGCGCATTAGAGGCAAGGGGAAGGGCTTCTTGACCAACTATTTTGGTGATTTAAAAAAAACAAATCGCTGGATTGACCTTGGGCTTTTGTTTTCCATCGAAAGCGACGATTATGCCTGTTTCTTCAAGAAAAATAGTGGTTTTTATAGCGGCTATTACTTTGTGGCAAATGCCGCTGCACTTAATGCTTTACTAGAGAAAGTTTGGCAGAAATATCCAAACGATACATTTGTTTTTGATAACGTTGGAACCAAGGAGTCATTAACAGAGGTTGCTGAAGTTTTTGAGAGCAGGGACTACTCACAATACACGCAGCTTCATCGAATGTCAAGGCTCGAGCAGCAACAGGCAACTTTGGCAATAAATGCTTCTGTTGAGTTTGCAACAAAAAACGATTTGCTGGAGGTAAAAGAGTTACTTGCTCGTTACTTTGACCCTCTTGCCGAGCAGCTGCCGCTCGATGGTGAGTTGCTAGAATGGATAGAGCAAAATGGTGTTGTCGTTTTTAGGGAGACCCACACCATAGTTGGTTTTGCCATTTTCGAAATAGTTGGAATTACTGGCTACCTACGCTATTGGTTTACCCATCCGTTGCATAGGAACAAAAAGGTTGGATCTTCACTACTTCATCGTTTTTTTGAGGAGGCACGATCAACCAAGCGCCAGCTTTTCTGGGTAATTAGCGACAACCATAATGCAATTGTTCGCTATGAGCATTATGGTTTTAAAAGTGAGAATTTAGTCGATATTGTCTTTGTAAATAATAAAGCTTTGAAGTATGAAAAAAGTGGTGATTGATATCTTAACGGACCTTCGGCCTGAGTTTGACTTTACTGAAGATGTTAATTTTATTGAACAAGGAATGCTCGATAGCTTCGATGTTGTAAATTTAGTAACTGCATTGGATGAGCATTTTAAGATATCTATTGATGGAATGGATGTATTGCCAGAAAATTTTGCCACGGTTGATAATATCGTAAATTTGCTAGTGAAAAATGGTGTGAAACAATGATCTTTAACTATAAAAACAAGGCGATTACAGGTATTCTTACTGTTCTGCCTTCAAGAGTTGTTCGTTTTGAGGATGAGATGGAGAACTACAACTTCTCCACGGCAAAGTCGCTTAAGCTCAAGATGGCAATGGGCTATAACACCCATCGAATTGTTAACGAAGATGTGACTGTTTCCGATCTATGCATTCACGGACTTACTTACCTTTTCGATAATGATTATCTGAAAAAGGAGGAGGTTGATGCCCTTATTTTGATAACCCAATCGCCCGACTACTTTATGCCACCCACCAGCAATGTAATTCAGGGACGGTTGGGCTTAAAAACCGATATGGTTTGCCTCGATATCAACCAAGGGTGTGCTGGATATATTGTTGGCCTTATGCAAGCATTCATGCTTTTGGAGCAAGAATCCATTAAGAAGGTGGTTGTGCTTAATGCCGATATTCTGAGCCGTAAGGTATCGAAAAGAGATCGAAATAGTAATCCACTAATTGGCGACGGAGCCTCTATTACCATTGTTGAGCGTAGCAGTAAGCCAACGAATATCTTCACTTTTCTTAAAATGGATGGAACAGGATCTGATGCACTGATGATTCCAGCGGGTGGTTTTAAATTACCCTCTAGTCCACAGACTGCTGAGATGCAAGAAGATGCTGCTGGTAATTTTCGATCGTTGGACAATCTTGTAATGAAAGGGGATGAGGTATTTAATTTCGTTCAACGTGAAGTACCACCGATGATTGAAGAGCTTTGTGCTCACGCAGGCGTTAATAAAAATGATATTGACTGGTATCTGTTTCATCAACCCAATAGGTTTATGTTGAATAAGTTGGCTGATAAGTTGGAGGTGCCTCGCGATAAAATGCCCAGCAACATTGTTGAAAACTTTGGGAACTCCAGCGGTGCTTCCATTCCAACTGTTATAACCCATAATATTGGCGACAAACTTACTAATGACTCCCTATTGGTTTGTCTAGCCGGTTTTGGCGTAGGTTTAACCTGGGCTTCCATGATACTACATCTTGAGAACCTGACGTTTGTTAAGCAAATTGATTTTTAATTTTTAAAATATTGTAATATGGATAAGTTTAAAGCACAGATGGCTGAAATTCTTGAAGTTGATGATTTTAATTTGAGTGATGAACTTAAGTCGTTTGAATGTTGGGATTCATTAACCATACTTTCAATTATTGCCTTTGCAGGCGATAGCTATAATGTTGCTTTGTCGGCAAACGATGTTATTGGATCGAAAACAGTTGGAGGTCTTTACGAACTGATTAATAGCAAAAAATAGTGAGCAGCTTTAATCCCTTTTCTCTTGAAGGTCGACGCATACTAGTTACTGGTGCTGCCTCGGGTATTGGCAAGGCCACAAGCATTATGCTTTCAAAGCTTGGTGCCAAGCTTTTGCTTATCGATATAAATCGAGAAGGTTTGCTGGAAACCAAGCAGCTCTGTAGCACTGACGATCAAATATTAGCCTTCGACCTTGTCGATTTTCCCAAGCTAAAGGCTGAAGTGTTGGAAATGGTTTTAAACTTTGGCAAGCTGAACGGAGTAGTGCACCTAGCCGGCAAGTCATATATTGCTCCGTTGAAATCGATAAGCGAGGAAAAGTGTTTTGACGTTTTTACCCTTAATACATACTCGGCCCTTGAATTGGCTAAGTTATTTATTAACAGGAACATTTATGCGGGCGAGAAGGGCTCTATCGTATTGGTTTCGTCCGTTTATGGAATTGTGGGATCTCCCGCAAATGTGGGTTATGCCATGAGTAAGTCTGCCTTGCTCGGAATAACAAAATCGCTTGCAATGGAGTTGGCAGGTAAGGGGATTAGAGTAAACTGTGTTGCTCCTGGATTTGTGAAGACCAACATGCTAAATTCGGCAAGTGAACTTTTTGATGCCAACTACGCAGAAACATTAAACCGCTTACATCCTTTGGGTATTGGAGAACCGGATGACGTTGCCAGCTCCATTGCTTATCTGCTTTCGGATGCCGCAAAATGGGTGACTGGGGCTGTTTTCAATATCGATGGCGGGTTTACTGCACAATAGCTCATACCTATGGAAGAAAAAAAGCAATTTATACTCGTTACCGGTGCCTCATCGGGTATTGGTAGGCATATTGCCATTAGCCTTTCCAAGAACCATAACGTAATTCTGAATGGGAGAAACCAAGAAAGGCTAATGGAGGTAAAGGGTATGTGCTCAAATGCCAACTCGCAGCTAATTTTTAATTTCGATTTAAGCGGTGTTGAAAAATTGGAGGCAGAGCTATCAGCCTTTATTCAAAATAGCAATATTGAAATTACCCAATTTGTTCACTGCGCGGGCTTTATGAAGATGGTCCCGCTAAAGATGATCACTTTGGAAACCCTAACTTCAACCTATTCAACCAATACGATTTCTGCTGTGCTGATTCTTAAGGCACTTACCAATCGTAAGAGTAATAATTCGGCCCTTCGGAGTGCCGTGTTTATATCCAGTAACGTTAGTAATTTTGGTGCAAAGGCTTTTAGTGCTTATGCCTCCTCAAAGGCAGCCCTCGATTCTATGATGAGGTGCCTAGCCGTTGAGTTAGCACCCAAAGTGAGGATAAATTCTGTGCTACCCGGAGCCATCCATACTGAAATGACCAGCACTATATTCGAAAACGCTGAAACGCTTGAAAGAATGCTCAGCAGCTATCCACTTGGAGAGGGAAAACCTGAAGATATTTGTTCAATGGTTGAGTTTCTGCTTTCAGAGAAATCACGCTGGATAACGGGTCAGCAATTTACCGTTGATGGGGGGAGAACCATTAATATTTCCGGTTAGAAATGGCATGTGTTGTTTCTAGAATTGAAAATCGACCGATTCCCTCCAACAGCTTTGTCATTAGTAAGAATGGATATCGGTCGTGCGTTATCATCGACCCTGGAACGAGTGACTGCGAGGAGCTGATAACCTACCTTAACGATAATAATTTAGCACCGGAGTATATTTTGTTAACCCATGAGCATTTTGACCATGTTTGGGGAGTAAATAGGTTGAAAGATAGCTATGGCTGCAGCATCGTTAGTTCGAAAATCTGTTCCGAGAAAATCGTTGATCGGAAAAAGAATATGTCCCTGTTTTACGATCAAGTTGGGTTTGAAACCTATCCGGCTGATATTTTAGTTGATAACGGTATTACCATAAGTTGGAACGATTCCATCATCGAAGCTTTTGAAACGCCTGGCCATACCGATGGTAGCTTGTGCTTTCAGATAGAAAACTTCCTGTTCACTGGCGACACCATAATAAAGGACCTAAAAACCGTGGTTAAGCTACCCACCGGGAGCAAGGGCAAGCTCAAGGAATCATTTTCGTTTCTTGAGAATAAAATGAAGGGGAAGCAAATAGTTGTTTACCCTGGTCACGGCGAAAGTTTTATGTTTGATGAAATTAAGTTCAGTGACCTTCTTTAAAGGAAGATTAACCGAAACTAATCGATCCTGTTGTTTTCGTTTTTAGGCCTTTTTCAGTCTTAACAAAAAATTTCAAAATGAAGAACATTATCATACTTGGAACTGGCGCCGTTGCGGCTGAACTTACATCCTATATCGACGACAATAACAGCAAAGTTGAATTGGATAAACAAACGAATATTGTTGGCTATATCGAGTATGCATACAATATTGAAAAGTACTATGCTAGGTATAATCTTAAGGCACCTGTACTTTGTGATATTGATTCTTTTGTGCCTGACGAAAACGTAGAGGTTCTAGTAGGTATATCGGATATACCTTTTCGAAATACAATGATTAATCGATTGCTGGAAAAGGGTGCAGTGCTAGCAAGTTTTATTCACTCCTCCGTTATTATGCCGGCATCAACCAAAATTGGCAAGGGAAATATTATTTATCCTTTTTGTATCATCGGTCCAAATACTGCTATCGGTGATTTTAACTTTATTACCTCCTACAGCTTTATTAGCCACGATTGCACGGTGGGGAATGGAAATTTTCTGTCCACTGCAGGGATTGCAGGCCGGGTTAAGGTGGGAGACAACAATTTTTTTGGGATACGCGCCACCGTAATCCCGCACATCGAAATTGGGAACAACAATACCATACAAGCCGGTATGGTGGTGGACAAGCACATTGGGGACAACTCTACCATTTTTTACCGCTACAAAGAACAAGTTATCGCAATTCCGAAAGTTGACTAATTTACGTCAGTTCGATGTAGGGTGACCTTTTAGTGGCTTATTTATTACTTTCGGTTTGATCTTTTCTTTATTAGAATTACTTTTGTCTGCCTTATTTCAAGCAGTCTTTTGTGGGACTGAGAAGGCGAAGCTGTATCAAATAGGATGAGCTATTTTTGTACCAATATAGGTATCAGCAATATCCGTCTTTAGTTAAATAAGATTCTATTGTTTTCAATGCTTTATCCAACTTTAACAAATAGGAGTATTCTTGTAACCGGCGGAGCAGGGTTTATTGGCTCTAACCTCTGTGAGGAGCTGCTTCGTCAAGGGAATAGAGTGACCTGCTTGGATAATTTCTCCACCGGTAAGCAAGTTAACATTGCTTCATTTCTAGAGAACCCAAATTTTGTGCTCATAAACGGTGATATTCGTAATTATGAAGATTGCCAAAGAGCTGTTGCTGGTGTTGACCTTGTTTTTCATGAGGCAGCCCTTGGGAGCGTTCCACGCTCGATAAATGATCCGATAACGACCACGGACGTAAACATAGGCGGATTTGTAAAGATGCTTTTTGCGGCTAAGGAGCAGGGTGTGAAGCGTTTCATCTATGCTGCGAGCTCATCTACTTATGGCGATCATCCCGCCTTGCCAAAGGTGGAAGAGCATATAGGGAAGCCACTTTCGCCCTATGCCATTACCAAGTATGTAAACGAGCTGTATGCCGAAAATTTTGGCAAGCTATATGGAATAGAGACCATTGGTTTAAGATATTTCAATGTTTTTGGGAAGCGGCAGGACCCCGATGGCGCCTATGCAGCCGTTATTCCAAAGTTTGTAAAAATGCTAATCGAGCATGAGCAACCAATAATCAATGGGGATGGAAATCATTCACGCGATTTTACCCATATCGAAAATGTGGTTCTAATGAATTTACTCGCTGCGACTACACAAACTAAAGCGGCAGTAAATCAGGTTTTTAACGCTGCCTGTGGTGAAAGGAATACGCTTAACCAGCTTGTTACCTATCTTAAGGAGTTTTTAGGTGAGTACGATTCCGAAATCAAGAGGATTGAACCAGTATTTGGCAAAGAGCGGGAGGGAGATGTTCGACATTCGTTGGCTAGCATTGAAAAGGCCCAGAGGCTTTTGGGTTATAAGCCCATCCATCTGTTTAAGGAGGGGCTGAGTCTCTCAACTTCATGGTATTACCAATTGCTTGTCAATCAATAATAACCATAAATCAAATCAAATGAAAGGTATCGTATTAGCAGGTGGGGCAGGCACACGTCTTTTCCCAATTACAAAGGGAGTTTCGAAACAGATGCTTCCAATTTATGATAAGCCGATGATTTACTACCCCTTATCTGTGCTAATGCTTGCAGGGATTAGGGAGATTTTAATTATTTCCACTCCTGATGATTTACCCGGATTTAGACGCTTGCTTGGTGATGGCTCCGATTATGGGGTATCCCTCTCTTACGCCGAACAGCCTAGCCCCGATGGGTTGGCTCAGGCCTTTATTATTGGCGAGAAGTTTATTGGTACCGATAGCGTTTGCCTAGTGCTGGGCGATAACATATTTCATGGACACGGATTTACAGGCTTACTGGAGAGTGCAAGAGTAAATGTTGAAAAAGACGCTGCTGCCACGGTATTTGGCTACTGGGTAAACGATCCCGAACGTTATGGAGTGGCAGAGTTTGATGCCAGCGGTAGGGTTACCAGCATTGAGGAAAAACCGGAACATCCAAAGTCGAACTATGCTGTTGTGGGACTTTACTTTTATACCAACGACGTGGTTAAGGTGGCCAAGAGCATCAAGCCCTCTGCTCGAGGAGAGCTGGAGATAACTACTGTTAATCAGGAGTATCTCAAGCAAAATCGCTTAAATGTGGAGTTAATGGGGCGTGGGTTTACTTGGCTCGATACGGGAACGCATGAGTCTTTGGCCGAAGCCAGTAACTATGTGGAGACCATTGAGCATAGGCAAGGCCTCAAAATCGCCTGCCTCGAGGAGATTGCCTTCAGCAAGGGGTGGATCACCAAGGAGCGCCTTCTGGAGTTGGCGCAACCCATGATTAAGAACCAGTATGGGCAATATCTGGTTAGCTTGGTGGAGAAGAAATAGATGCTTAATTAGGGGATTAGCTGTTTAGGTTATTAGGTAATTAGGTTTTTTGGTTATTAGGTATTAGGAAAGCCTTTCACAAATAACCCCGATAAATCGGGATCTTCACTGCGCTTCGACTCATAACTCACAACTCACAACTCACAACTCATCACTCACAAATGAACGTTATTGAAACATCAATTCCCGAGGTTAAAATTATAGAACCTAGAGTTTTTGTTGATAGCCGTGGTCTGTTTTTTGAATCGCACTCACATAAACAATTTATTGAAAAGGTTTGTAATACCACTTTTTTACAAGATAATGAGTCTCATTCTCAGTATGGAGTTCTTCGTGGTATGCACTATCAGCTATCACCATACAGCCAATCGAAGTTGGTTCGAGTGGTTGTAGGAAAGGTTTTGGATGTGGCAGTGGATATGCGGAAGGGCTCACCAACCTTTGGAAAGTATGTGGCCGTTGAACTTTCGGATGAAAACAAGAGGCAACTCTTTGTTCCACGAGGTTTTGCGCACGGCTTCTTAACACTGTCGGAAAAAGCCATTTTTCAGTATAAGTGTGATGCATACTATGTTCCAAACCAGGAGGGCGCTTTCATGTGGGATGATCCAACGGTAAATATTCAGTGGCCGATAGATCCCGGTAAGATAATACTATCGGATAAGGACAAGGTTTTGCCTTTGTTTGAGGAGGCGGTAGCATTTGACTATGCCGAGAGTTTGTATTAAATTCAGTTGGTAGTTGAAGAACGAGCAATGGCTCAATTGTGTTACAAATTGTGATTGCAAAAAAAATATGAGATTAAGTAATCTAATCGATAACATGTTTGATTATTTTCTTGGTTTTTATGGTATTTTTGGAATCAATTCCTTGTTAAAATGTTTATTTTATAAATAAAGATGATAAATAGAGTAAAATCTATAGTAAATAAAAATAGAGTAATATTTGAGAACTTTTCGTTTCTAAGTATGCTGCAAGTGTCAAACTTGCTCATATTTATGCTTACTATACCGTATCTTTTTAGGGTCTTAGGGAAGGAAAATTATGGACTAGTTGTATTTGCTCAAACTATTGCCTTATACTTTACTATTATCGTAAGTTTTGGATTTAACGTTACTGCTACTCGTGATATTTCCATACATCGTGGAGATAATGCAAAGATTGGAGATGTTATTTCCGCTATTTTATCGCTTAAGTTGCTTTTTTTCTTTATTTCGCTAGCGATTATTTCAATACTTATAATATTTATTCCACTACTGAATGCTCATCCAAAAGTCTTTTACCTCTCAATGCTAGTTTGCCTCAGTGAGGCACTTTTCCCAATTTGGTATTTCCAGGGAATAGAAAAAATGAAATATATCACCTTCATTAATGTGGCAACACGAGTTGCGTCTGCATTGTTAATATTTGCTTTTGTAAAAGAGGCAACCGACTACTATTTAGTCCCGCTATTTTTAGGACTGGGAACTGTATCGGGGGCATTAATTGGATTATACATCGTATTCAGAGTACACAATAATCGATTTAGATGGTTAACCAAACTTGAATTAACCAGTTGCATTCGCGATAATATTCCGCTCTTTATATCAAATGTATCTTCCCAAGTATACGTGAATGCAAATAAGCTAATAGTAGGCTCTTTTCTCGGTATGCAGGATGTAGCAATATATGACATCGCTGATAAAGTAGTAAATCTACTCAAAGTGCCCATTTTTTTGGTAGGGCAAACATTATTTCCTCGAATTTCTCGCGATAAGGATGTTCGATTTGTGAAAAAGGCAATGAGTTTGGTTTTTACATTCTTTGTAGTTGTGTACTCTGGACTGTTTCTCTTTTCTGTTCAGATTATCCATCTGTTTAGTGGGACTAATAATCCTGAAGCAATATCCTTACTTCGTTTGCTTGGGTTAACTATTCTTCCAATAAGCGTTGGCCTATTCTTTAACGATTTACTATTGGTTCCTTTTGGTTTTTTAAGGGATTATGCGAAACTGCGTTCGTCCTCCGTGGTTGTTTATCTTGTATCAATTGGGATTTTAATAATGTTAAATCAGGTGGGGTTGTTTCAACTGGCGGGTGTTATTATTTTAGTGGAATCTTTTGTTTTAGGATATTCCGTGTTTTTATGTAGAAAAAACAAAGTTTATTAATGATTACTATTGTGAAAATATTAAACTCAAAGATATCTAAGAAGATTTCTATTGATAATATTATTTTCTTTTTTTCGTCAATATTGTTATTTATTTGTGTTTTTGATCCTGCAGGTCTGTTATTTGGGATTAAGGATAAATTGTTTGTTTTAATTGTGTTGCTCTTTATTTCCAATATTTTTATAAAGAAGAGAATTGCCATAAATGTTAATCTATTTGTTTATATTTTTGTTTTTAGTGTTGTATTGCCTTTGATTTCTTTAGTAACATATTTTGTATTTCAAAAATCGCATGGAGTTACAATTGATACAGGGATTCTAAAAACATTCCTATTTCTTTTATTCGGGTTTATCGTTTTTAGTTTTAAAAAGGATGTACTAAAAATATTTGTTACTTGGTTATGTATACTTTCTATTCTTATTATTGCTGTATATATTGTAATTAGAGTTTTTCCTAATTCGACAAATTCTTTCTTCCTATTTGGGAATAAGTATTTAATCTTTACTATTGCGATAAAATATTTGGCTGGATTTTCTGTGGTCCGTGTTTATTTTTGGACTTCACCGCTAATACTAATTGCAATTAGTTACTGTTTTTATTTTTACAGAAAAACAAGTAAAAAAAGATATTTAGTCTTAACAGTTGTTAACTTGTTAGGTCTGCTTTTAAGCGGTTCAAGAGCAAATTTTGTTGCTAGTATTTTTATTATTCCAATTATTTATTACTATTATTCTACGCCAATAAAAAAGATTTACCTGATGTTTGTTTTGTTGGTAATCATTGTAATTACAGGTTTAATCAAATATCACGTTATTTATGAAATGTTTTTCAATCCACTAGATGAATCAAATAAGGTAAAAATATTAATGGTTTCTGATTATATAAATATTTATCGGTCAAATATTCCAACTTTTTTATTTGGACAGGGTGTTGGTAGTGAGTTTTATATTCCTTCGCGACATATGACTCTAACCTTTTCTGAGTTAACATATTTTGAATTGTTTAGGCGTTTTGGTTTTGTATTAGGATCTATTTATTTGTATTTAATGATATATCCGATCAGGTTTTTAAAAAGAGACAATCAAGGTTGGCTGTATCTTTCTTATCTACTGTATTTAGTTATTGCATTTTTTAATCCTTTTTATTTTTCTTCAACAGGTATTTTGTTTTTGTCAATTGTATTAGCTACTCATTATAAATACTCAAATGAATCGAAAATCGATAATTATATTAGTTAACTACAATAATGCATGTGATACTATTGACTGCATTAATTCGATAAAGAAGTCTGATAATACTGATTATTGCATTGTTGTTGTTGACAACAATTCCTTAGACGATTCTTATGTTAAATTCGCGGATTATACTAATAGAAATGATGTTGATAATAAATATAATGATTTATTAAATATTAATCGTTCTTACAATTTATTGGTTTCAAATAATTTATTATTTATTAAGACTCCAATAAATCTTGGCTTTGCTGGTGGAAATAACTTTGGAGTAAGATTTGTTAAAAACATAGGATTGAATTTTGAATATGTCTGGTTTTTGAATAATGATACAATTATAGAAGTGAATACTTTAGGTTATTTAGTGGAAAGGATGGAGTATGAGAGAATAAATAATAGTCGTTTAGGAATATTAGGTTGTAAGCTATTTCGTTATTACCAACCTGATAGATTCCAAGGCGTTGGTGGTATGTATAATAAATACACTGCGACATGCTCGCAATTGGGTGATGGTGAGTTCGACGAAGGACAATATGATGTTCAAGATGTTATATTTAATTATCCTATTGGTGCCTCCCTTTTTGTTTCTTGCGATTTTATTGAAAAGGTCGGCTTAATGGAAGAGAGTTATTTCCTTTATTTTGAGGAGCTGGATTGGGTAATGAGAGGAAAACAATATGATTTTCGATTTGGATACGAATATAAAGCTAGAGTCTTCCATAAGGAAGGCGGATCAACCAAGTCAAGTGTTAAAAGGTTAAGTCTGATCGCAGATCAATGTCAGGTTAGGAATAGAATAATTTTTACTTATCGTTACTACCCACAATATCTCATTTCTGTAATTCCATTCACATTTGGTTCTGTATTAAATCGGTTTTTACGAGGACAATTTAAACGGGCGATAGAGTTGCTATTGGTAATTTTTAAGACTTCTTTCGGAATTTTATTTCGGTGTTATGAGTAGACGTGTTCTCGATATAATACATATTTATGCTGGTACTAGTGGTTCGGCAGGAACTTATATTCATGAAATATATACTAGTTTAAGTTTAAATTATAAACAGGAGATTTTCGTAAACTATTATTTTCCATTTATGTATGGAAAAAAATATTTTTATCGTTTTTCTGAACTTTCAGCTCCTTATACATTTTTACGAAAGAATCAAAGTATCAGGCATATTATTCGATATGTTGAATTATTGTTATCATTGATTCGTATATTGAGTTATGTTTTAAAGTGTGAAGTGAAAATAGTTAATTATAGTTTAACAAGTGATTTGCGAATTGAATATTGGTTTCTTTCTATTCTAAGTTTCTTTAATATTTCAATTGCGATTACCTGTCATGATGTAATTCCATTTGGTCTTAATGATATTAATAATGAAAAGAAAATTAAAACTAAGAAGAAATTCTTTGATCTAGCAGATTATTTAATTGTTCATAATGATAATTCGAGTGAGGAGTTAATTTTAACTTATGGTATTGCTTTAAAAAAAATATTCAAATATCCTTTTCCTGTTATGAATCTGTGCAATTTTCCAATAACTGGGATTGAGAATATACCTGATATATTTAAATCTAAGGATGGCAGCACATTTAGGGTGGGCATGGTTGGCCATTTTCGAAAGGAAAAAGGACTTGATACTTTATTGAAAGCTTGGGATTTATTTTATGATCATACAAAGGAATCAGAACTATTATTAGTGGGTAATTTTCCAGACGGAATTGATACAAAGCGAATTTCTGATTCAAAAGGTATATATGTTTTTGATCAGTTTGTTGACGACTCTACTTATGTTTCTGTGATAAAAAATTGTGATCTGATAGTTCTTCCATATGTAAAAGGAACAAATAGCGGAATTCCTTCTAGTGTTATTTCTTTAGGTACATTATTGGTTACATCAAATATAGAAATGTTTAAGAATAACACATTGATAAATAATAATTACTTATTTCATTCTGAAAATGCAGAGGAACTTAGTGATAAAATTATGACATTCTATTCTCTTTCTAATGAAGAAAGGATACTTTTGGTCAATGAAAATAAAAAGTTACTGATGAAATACATTGTAGAATTTAATAAATCCATAAATGATTGTTTTAAAGTATTAATGGAGAACTCCTTGCACTAAAATCCTAATTTTATGTTTCAAAATAAAATTCTTCTTATTACCGGAGGCACTGGTTCTTTTGGTAATGCTGTCCTTAAACGGTTTCTTGATACTGACATTAATGAAATACGTATTTTTTCACGTGATGAGAAGAAGCAGGATGACATGCGTCGTCACTATAACTCTTCAAAGATTAAGTTCTATATCGGTGATGTAAGGGATGCTAATAGCATCGATAGAGCCATGCATGGTGTTGATTTTGTATTCCATGCTGCCGCACTGAAGCAGGTTCCATCCTGTGAGTTTTTTCCTGTTGAGGCGGTTAAAACTAATATCCTCGGAACCGATAATGTTCTTCAGGCTGCTGAAAAGTATGGAGTGAAGCGGTTGGTGGTATTAAGTACCGACAAAGCTGCCTATCCCATTAACGCAATGGGCATGTCGAAGGCGTTAATGGAGAAGGTGATGGTTGCAAGGTCACGAAGCAATGATCCAGCAACCCAAATATTTTGTGGCACGCGCTATGGAAATGTAATGGCCTCCAGAGGTTCTGTTATTCCATTGTTTATAGAACAATTAAAAGTTGGAAAGCCATTGACCATTACCGATCCTAACATGACTCGGTTCATGATGACCTTGGAGGATGCAGTTGATCTCGTTCTTTATGCGTTTGAGCATGGTAAACCGGGTGACCTGTTTGTTCAAAAGGCTCCCTCGGCAACTATTGAGACTTTGGCTAAAGCTTTAATCGAACTCTATAAGTCTACTAGTGAAATTAAGATAATCGGTACTAGGCATGGAGAGAAGTTATACGAGACCTTAGTTAATAGGGAGGATATGGTTAAGGCAGAAGATTTAGGAAACTATTTTAGAATTCCTGCTGATAATAGAGACCTTAATTATGCTCAGTATTTTTCAGAGGGTATTCCGGATGTATCTCAATTTGAGGAGTATCATTCGCACAATACAGAATTGTTGGATGTAGAGGGAATGAAAAGACTTCTCTTAAAACTTCCCATGATACGCAAAGATATACTAGGTGAAGAGAGTAGTAACCAATATCCTGATTAATTTAATACAGTATGCTGAAAGTTGGAATTACCGGTCAATCTGGTTTTGTAGGTACTCACCTCTATAATACTCTTGGCCTTTTATCCGATAAATTTATGCGTATTCCTTTCGATGATAAGTTTTTCAACGAAAGAGAGAAGTTAATTGAGTTTGTCACCTCTTGCGATGTGATTGTTCATTTAGCAGCCATGAATCGTCATAATGATCCAGAGGTACTTTACAGCACAAATATCTCTTTAGTAAAGAAACTTATTGAAGCATGTGACTCTTCAAATATAACTCCCCATATTTTATTTTCATCCTCAACACAAGAGGAGAGAGATAATCTGTACGGTAGATCGAAAAAGGAGGGGCGTGAACTATTTGAAAATTGGGCGAAACGTTCAGGGGCAAGATTTACTGGCCTCGTTATTCCTAATGTGTTTGGTCCCTTTGGTAATCCCTACTATAACTCTGTTGTTGCCACTTTTTGTCACCAACTAACGCATAAGGAGACGCCAACGATTGAAACTGATGGCGAGTTGAAGTTAATTTACGTAGCTGAGTTAGTTGATTTTTTGTTGAATAAAATTGAGGTCACAGTTCTTAATGATGTTGAATCTATTGAGCGATGCGAGGTACCATATACTTCTACCATTAAAGTATCTGAATTACTTGAGAAGCTAAAAGGTTTTAAAGAACGTTATTTTGAAAATGGGATGCTTCCAAACTTGGGCAATGCATTGGATCGCAATTTGTTTAATACCTTACTAACCTATAATGACCATAAATCGTTTTTCCCCTTTCATCTAAAACTAAATACCGATGAAAGAGGTTCGTTTGTGGAGACGATAAAGTTGAATAGTGGTGGGCAAGTCTCTTTTTCTACTACCAAACCAGGTATAACACGGGGTAACCATTTTCATACCCGAAAGGCAGAGCGTTTTGCTGTAATAAAGGGTAAGGCTATAATAGAATTTAGGCGTATAGGCACTGATAAAAAGTTCACCTTTGAGTTGGATGGTGGGAACAATCCTTCATTTGTAGATATGCCGGTATGGTTTACCCATAACATAACCAATGTAGGAACAGAAGAAGTTTATACCATTTTTTGGATAAGTGAGCACTTCGATCCAGCCGATCAGGATACCTTTTTTGAACAGGTATAGGTAAAGATAAAAGATAAATAGCGAAGGAAAAAGATATAGATAGAAAGTTATTTATAGTATGAAGAACGATCTCGAAGACCGGCTATTTGATTTTGCAATTAGATGTATTAAATATATTCGTAATTTACCTGATACAACTGAATACAAGGTGATAAAGTACCAATTATCTAAGAGTTGTACTTCATCAGGAGCTAATTACGAAGAAGCCCAAGCTGGTTCTTCAAAAGCAGATTTTAACAATAAGATTCGTATCTCATTACGTGAAATGAGAGAATCAAATTATTGGTTAAGAATTATTAAAGGTATTTCAGTTGAAGTTTCTGAAGAGTTGAACTGGTTAATCAAAGAATCGACTGAACTAAAACTTATCCTTGGCTCGATCTGTCAAAAAACTAGAGCATAATTAGTTCATCTGCTAATTGTTTAAAACGAGCATTCACTGTTTCTATTTTAGTTTTTATCTTTGCGTTTTTGTCTTTTTTCTTATATAAATAAAAGTTATGCAAACAAGGCTTAAAGTTGTAACTGTTGTTGGCACCCGACCTGAAATAATAAGACTTTCGCGAGTGATGGCAAAACTAGATCAGTCTGAAGCCATCGACCATATTACCATTCATACAGGGCAGAACTACGATTATGAACTAAATCAAATATTTTATGAGGATTTAGGCATACGTAAGCCAGATTATTTTTTAGATGCTGCGGGAGCAACAGCAATAGAAACGGTGGGGCAAATACTGATTAAAATTGATCCATTGTTGGAGCAGCTCAAACCCGATGCTTTTTTGGTTTTAGGTGATACTAATAGCTGTCTTTGTGCCATTCCTGCCAAAAAACGCCATATTCCAATTTTCCACATGGAGGCAGGAAATCGTTGCTTCGATCAGCGGGTTCCCGAGGAGACAAACCGGAAAATAGTTGACCATATATCTGACATCAACCTAACCTATAGTGATATTGCCCGTGAATATCTTTTAAGAGAAGGTCTACCGGCTGATCGGATTATAAAAACAGGTTCTCCAATGTTTGAGGTGCTTAATTACTATCTTCCTCAAATTACTAAGTCGGATGTATTGAGTCGATTAAACTTAGAAAAAGGAAAATTCTTTGTTGTCTCTGCTCACCGGGAGGAGAATATTAACAGCGAAAAGAATTTTAGTGGGCTGATGGAAGCCCTTAATCTGATTGCAGAGAATTATAACCTTCCAATTATTGTTAGCACCCATCCACGTACTCGAAAAATGATTGATTCCAAGAATATAAAAGTTCGTAATGAAATCCGGTTTTTAAAGCCACTCGGATTTAATGATTACAATGCTCTTCAGGTTAACTCATATGCGGTTCTTTCTGATAGCGGTACTATCTCAGAAGAGTCTTCAATACTAAATTTTCGTGCACTTAATATTCGTGATGCCCACGAGCGTCCCGAAGCAATGGAGCAGGCTTCGGTTATGATGGTTGGGTTGAATCCAGAACGTATTCTGCAAGGATTGACTCAATTAAAATATCAGAAAATTGGCGAGACACGGAATTCTTTACCTGTTGCTGATTACTCTATTCCTAACGTTTCTGACAAGATGGTGAGAATAATTTTGAGCTATACCGATTATGTGAAGCGAGTGGTGTGGAGTGAATAAGTTTTTGAATCATGAGAGTTCTTTTAGTAACACAGTATTTTTATCCTGAAAATTTTAAGAGTAATGATATTGCTTTTGAATTATCCAAACGAGGCTATAAAGTTACCGTGTTAACGGGAATCCCAAATTACCCTAGCGGAAGATTTTTTAAAGGTTATGGTCTATTCCGTAGACGAATCGAAACTATTAATGGAGTTAAAGTTTATCGCTCTTTTCTTATACCAAGAGGGAATGGGAGTGGAATGGCCTTAGCATTAAATTATTTTTCATTCGCATTTTTTGCATCTTTTTATGCTTTTATTTTGGCTATATTTCAACGGTTTGATTGTATTGTTGTTCATGAACCTTCACCAATAACTCAAGGAATACCTGCAATTATTCTAAAAAAAATACAAAGGATCCCAATCTATTTTTGGGTTTTGGATTTATGGCCTGAGAGTTTAACTTCATCTGGTGGAGTTACTAATAGACAAATTTTGTCATTTTTCGAAAGGATTGTAAGATTCACCTATAAAAATTCCGACAAAATTCTGATCAGTTCCAGAGGATTTGAAAAATCAATTCTTCAGAAGGGTGATTTTTCAAAAAAAATTATTTATTTTCCAAATTGGAGTGAAAACGATATTGACGAAAGTTCTGAACTAACTATTCCAATTTTAGCAGATGGTTTTAGAATAATGTTTGCTGGAAATATAGGAGAGTCACAAGATTTTGAAGCCATAATGCAAGCGACGTTGTTAATGAAAAATAATAAAGATGTAAAATGGATATTTGTTGGAGATGGTAGAAAGAAACCTTGGGTGGAACAGTTTATAAAAGACAATGAATTGCATGAAACAGTTTTTGCACTTGGTATTTATCCGTATGAGACAATGCCTACTTTTTTTAAAAATGCAGATGCTCTTTTAGTTACATTAAAAGATGAGATGATTTTCAACTTAACAGTTCCTGCTAAACTACAGGCATATATGGCCGCTTCTCGACCAATATTGGCTATGTTAAACGGTGAGGGTGCCGAGATTATTAAGGATGCTGATTGTGGCTATTCAGTGGGCTCAGGGGATTATGAAAACCTTGTGAAGATAATTAAAGAGAAAGTTTTACCATATAAAGCCGACTTTGAAAGTAAAGGAAGTTCAGGGTATAAATATTTTAACCAACACTTTAAAAAAAATGCGTGTATAGATAATCTTTGTAATATAATTAATTGTTAGTAACGATAAATAGATGAGAATATTAATAACCGGTTCCTCGGGTTTTGTGGGCACTAATTTTATCAAATTATCTCCAGATCAAGATATTGTAACGATTGATTTATTAACTATTTCATACTTTGAGATAGATTTCAACGGCTTTGATTCAGTCCTTCATCTTGCTGCGCTTGTACATCAAATGAAGGGTGCCCCGGAAGAGCAGTATTTCAAGGTTAATCGAGATCTAGCATTTGAAGTCGCTAAAAGAGCCAAGGAGCAGGGCGTTAAGCAATTTGTTCTTATGAGCACTGCTAAGGTTTATGGAGAATCAACTGCAAATGGAGGTTACTGGAACGAAGAGTCAGAATGTTTTCCGACCGATCCATACGGTAAAAGTAAGTTGGAGGCAGAACGATTGATTAGGACACTAGAGGATGAAAATTTCAAGGTAGCGACTGTTCGTTCACCTCTTGTATATGGGGCAGGGGTGAAGGCAAATATGTTGAGCCTTATTCGGTTGGTGGATCGGTTTCCTTTGTTACCGCTTGGAAATATTCAAAATGAACGATCAATTGTCTATATTGGTAATCTTGTTGCTCTTTTAAATAATATTATTGAACAGCAGGTGTCTGGTGTTTTTATTGCCGGAGATCGATCTCCTTTATCTACAACCCAAATGATCCGATTTATTGCTTCTGGTATGGGTAAAAGAGTTTTTCTGTTTGCACTGCCTGGGTTCGTGCTAGCCGTTATCCGAAAATTACGCCCTTCAATTATTGACCGCCTTTATGGTTCGTTGGTGCTTGATAATAGCAACACAAATAGGGTTCTTGACTTTACGCCTCCATATTCAAGCGAAGAGGGTCTTCATGAAATGGTAGATTGGTATAAAACACGAAACTGGATGTAGGCATATGAATATTTTTGTTTATTGTGTTGTAGGCCTATTGGTATCTGTGGTTTTGACATATATTGTAAGGGAATGGGCCGTACATAAGTCTATTCTTGACCATCCCAACGAGCGTAGTTCCCACTCCATTCCAACCCCACGGGGCGGGGGTGTTGCCATTGCAGCTACTTGGTTTTTGGCAATCACTTTTCTTTTTTTTAGAGGAGATATTGATTCTGCACTATTTTTTGCACTGCTGTGTGGCGTTCCTATTTCTGTTATTGGTTTGGTGGATGATGTAGTTACCATTTCGGCAAAATTCCGGCTCATAGTGCAGGTGGCTTCTGCAGCAATGGCCCTTGTTTTTCTTGGTGGGCTGCAAGGCATTAATATTGGCTTTGTTTATCTATCGTTGCCTATTCTATTTAGCATTTTGGCGGTAATAGGTATTGTATGGTTTACCAACCTTTTTAACTTTCTCGATGGCATCGATGGCTATATTAGTGCAGAGGTAATCTTTATAGGTTTTGCCTTCTTCCTTCTTTTTGAGAGGGTTCCACCTGCATTGCTGGCTACTGTTACTGCCGGATTTTTAGTTTGGAACTGGCAACCGGCAAAAATATTTATGGGGGATGTAGGCAGCACGCTTCTTGGATTTACCATCGGTGTTTTTGCCGTTTACTACCAAAACGGTGGAGATTCCTCCATTCTTATTTGGCTTATGCTCACCTCACTTTTCTGGTTCGATGCATCCTTAACCCTTTTTCGACGCTGGCGTAATGGGGAAACCCTTTCCAAGGCTCATAAGAAGCATGCCTACCAGCGCATTGTTCAATCGGGCTTTAGCCACCAAAAAACAGTGATTTATTCGCTGCTTATCAACCTCTCCATATTGGGGCTGGTATGGTTGGCTATTCGCTATCCCAGCTATTCCCTACTGTTTTTGGGAATAAACATTGTCTATCTCTATGTTGTTATGAAGATTATTGATAGAAGGTTTCCATTTCAGATTGTGAAGAGTGAATTGTGAAAAGTGAGAGGTGAAAATTGATTGTGTAGTTAAGTTTATTCAAAATGCGATAAGTAACATCTCTTTGCTTGTGCAGAATAGAATATTGCAAGTTCTTCCTCTATTAAATTTAAAATTTAGAATCGTTGTTATATGGCAAATATTTGTTGATTCCATACGGGGAACTAGCATCAAATGTTGCCATGCTGCTCTACAATACTTTATCCCTACCTCGTCGACAGGTAGGGTTTAACAATGAAAAGCAACACAAGAGTTGTTTAGATTTTTCCACGGACTGCAGTGACTTGGAATATTCATGACTTTAAATTTTGTTCTCTCTTCGGTTCTATAATTGTTTTTAAAATTTAACCAATAAATGCGTAAATTACTCTCTCTGGATTACTTCGCTTTTTATTTGGTCGTTTTCTCATTGCCGTTTGGGAAGAGTATTTTTGTTCCCATACTCTTTGGATGGCTTTGTGCTGTTTTCCTTAGTTATTTTATTAAGCGCGACTACTCTTTCAATTGGTTTAGAGGGCTCCTTATTCTACCTGTTATCTTCTATCTGTTGCAGCTTATCGGGTTGATCACTTCCAAGAATCTTAATGGTGGCCTCTTCGATATGCAGCTGAAGTTGTCACTAATCTTGCTACCTATTCTTTACCCTACTATGAGAGAATCGTATAGGGATAACAAGCGAAACTTTTTACTTTCATTTGTTCTAGGTTGTGTTGCGGCTACTATTTACTATTTTGGATATGCTATCTATCGCTCATCTGAATTTGTTAATGGCATTTGGGTTTTTAACCCGATACCAACGTCCGGTTGGAATAACTATTTTTTAAGTACGGAATTCTCTCATTTAATTCATCCATCCTACCTTGCCCTTTATCTATTGGTTGCGATTTTAATAATAGGTTTTGCGCTGCGTCGATGGAGGAGAATCAGGTCTATTCTTAAAATTGCTGTAATCCTAGGTACTATAGTTTTGCTTTCTTCCTTAATTTTACTGCAAAGCAGGGCTGGTATACTTGGCTTTGGATTATTAGCACTTGTTTGGCTTTTTTACCTTGTCTTTGCAAAGCGAAGGTATATTTTGGGAGTTGGGGTCTTTCTTGCTCTAATGAGTCTTGCCATAATTGTATTTACAAAGTTTAATCGTCTTGCAAATACTGCTAAATCGCTTGAAAATACGGCTGATTTTGGGTTTAATCGTCAAAGCAAGGATGATGCTACTGCAATCCGTTTTTGGATATGGAAGTCAGATTTTTTATTGATAAAAGAACACCCAGTTTGGGGTGTTGGAACCGGTGATGTAAGGGATATGTTGCAAAAACAGTATGAAAGGCAAGGCATGACCAATGCCGCTCAAGAACGTTTAAATGCTCATAACCAATATCTTGAAACCTGGCTTGGGACTGGAATTTTTGGCCTTCTAGCGTTGCTTGCCATGCTGTTTGTTCCGTTGTGGGTGGGAGTTAAAAAAGGGGATTGGCTGGTTGTCGGTTTTTTGAGCTTATGCAGCGTGAGTTTCATGTTCGAAAGTATGCTCAACACCATTGCAGGTGTTGGTTTTTTTGCCATTTTTTATACCCTGTTGGTGTCCAACCTTGCTGTCAGGCATGAAAAGGCGTTAGCTAAATGAAGTTGTAGCAAAAAGGAACTTGCGCTAGATTAGATTGCACCTGTTTGAAAATCTGCGTAACTTGCTCCTGTGTAAAGCGTAGGTTTTTCATCTCTTAAATTAAGTTTTGCAACCTTAAATTTAGAAAAAACTCACTTTACACACTTTTTGGGACAGTATCGTAATGCATTAAGAATAGAGGTAATTATCCGTACTATATAAATAAAAATCCCGCCTATGGAGAGCGGGATTTTTAGTAATATTATTTGTGGTTAACCTAACATGTTTTTGCGTAGGAAGGTGAATAGCGATTTTCGATGTTGCCAGTAAACTCCTGCAAAAAAGCCGAGTAGGGCAAACCCAAGCCCCCAATATTTCACATACTTTGTCCAAGGATTTACGGCACGCGTGAGCTGGGTAAAGTCCTGAATAACTGTAATTGGGTCAGGATTTAATGTCAATGTTTTTTGCAAATCCTGTTTTTGCGCAACAAGTCCAAGCATCTCCTTGTGAAACAGCTTTACGTCCTTTTCATTGAGAAATATAATTTGGCCACTTCCCGCCTTCTGTGTAAGCTGGTTAAAGTAGTAGTCTTTCTGGAGGCTGTCCAGCTTCTGTATCTCCTTATCGTAAGCCACAATCATGCTGGCTGTCTGCTCCTTGCGTATATCATTGTTTTCGGCAATATAGGGATTGCTAAAAATGTATTTTTCAATTCCATTGCGAACAGGGGCAAATACACCCTTATCGAACACCTTCACCATTACATAAAATATGCCAGGTACCCTTTTCGTTGTGGTATCTTTTGGGTTATAAAGATTATCGTAGTCCACGTAATCGGGAATGTTGTCGTGATTGATATCAATACCGTAGAAGGCCTGAATCGATTTTATCTTCATTGCATGTTCAAGAGGAATGTTTAAGTTTTGGGCGGCTGCAGTGTAGTTAGCGGCAGTAAAGAGGTCGTTCAGCTGGTTAATGGCATTAATTACAATACCGTTGTTGGTTGAGTTGGCGGTTGCCGTCATTTGTGAGGAGTAAAACCTCGGTGTTGCATAAAACACAGCTATTCCCAAACCTATTCCAATAATCATGAAGGATGCTATCCAAAATGCTTTGCTGAGAATAAGAAGAAAGAGTTTCAGCATCAGGTTTAATACCCACATAATGCTTTTGGTAAATGCTTTCCCCATTCGGTTGAATAGCTCCAGAAGATCAATTTCGTCGTTTGAATTTGACCTTGGCGTAATCTGATTGTCCATTGTTGTAGTAGTTTGTGGCAAAGATATAAAAATCTATGGTTTGGAATATCACCTAGGATTAACTTAAGTGGGGGGTAGTCAGCAATACCTTTTTAGTTCGGGCTTACACTATTCTCGGGTAGCTGCTTGTCCAGGTCACAAAAGATGGAGTTCTGGCTCTTGTACTCGGGTACAATCATTTTCATTCTTCCTACAACTGAAAATGGTTCAGTATCGTTCAATATAAGGCGCCATAGCTCAGTAAGGTGCTCATTAATAACCGAGTATTGCATCTTTACTACAGCCGCTTTCATAATCTTCTGATGGTAGGTGGGAAGCGTATTTTCACCGTTTGCCAGCAGCTCTTCGTAGAGCTTTTCTCCCGGGCGAAGACCGGTAAAGACAATTTCGATATCCTTGCCCTCCTCAAACCCCGCTAAACGAATCATGTTCTTGGCGAGGTCCACAATTTTAACGCTCTTTCCCATGTCGAAAATAAAGATTTCGCCACCATGCCCCATTACGCTTGCCTCCAGCACCAGCTGGCACGCCTCCGGAATGGTCATAAAGAAGCGGGTAACTTTGGGGTGGGTTACGGTAATTGGGCCACCCTTTTCAATTTGCTGCTTGAACAGTGGAATAACTGAACCATTGGAGCCAAGCACATTGCCAAATCGGGTTGTGATAAATTGGGTTCTTGACCGTCCATTTAACGATTGCGTATAAATTTCGGCAATTCGCTTGGTCGCTCCCATAATATTGGTGGGGTTTACAGCCTTATCGGTGGAGATCATGACGAACTTTTCGATATTGTATTTTACGGCAAGGTCGGCAAGTAATTTTGTGCCAAACACGTTGTTTTTTACAGCCTCCTTTGGGTTGTTTTCCATGAGGGGCACATGCTTGTAGGCTGCTGCATGGAAAACAATATCGATTTTTTTCTCGCTAAAGAGCTTGTCCATTCTTACTGCATCGGTAATATCGCCAACCACTACCTCAACCTGATCTTCCCTCGACTTATAATTAGCAATCATTTCCAGCTCGACATAGTAGATGGGTGTTTCTGCTTGGTCCAGCATGATGAGCTTGTTGGGGAAGAAGGAAAATACCTGACGGGCTATTTCGCTTCCGATGGAGCCGGCAGCTCCTGTAATAAGTATATTCTTGCCTTTCAGTGATTTGGCAATATTTTTTACACTTAATTTTATGGGGTCTCGCTCAAGTAGATCTTCGATTCTAATCTCATGTAATCGAGGTGTACTTGATGCATTATTCATTAACTCTTTATAGTTTCTTAAATTTAAAATCTTAATGTTTGAATTAAGGCACTGCTCAACAAGAGTATTCTTGTCTTCAGGTGAGATCGAATTATCGGTTATGATAAGCTCTTTTACTGCATAGGATTCTTTGAGTTTATCCAACTCTGATAGATTAAAAATGCTAACACCCTCAATTCGCTGGCGAAAAATCATGGGTTTGTTATGGATGAACCCAATTACTTTTTTGGGAAATTCACTATCAGTTTCTATGGCAGTTTTTATAGAAACGGCAAAGTGATCGTGACCAAAAATTACAACATTAAAGTCAGGGTTTTGACTTCCAGTTTTAATTCGATATATAAGAAACCGTGCAAGCATCCTAAACCCTGTGAGAAGATAGGCTACAACAAAAAAATCAATAATTAAAACTGAAAACGAAAGATATATGGTGTAGCCTAACAAGTATCGTATATAGGTTGCTATGGTAAGGATAAGGGTTCCGGTGAAAATAGCAGCGAGCAATTTAATTATATCCCTGCTACTGGTGTAACGGATGTGGACCCTTGCAATTCCAAAAAAAAGAAATACGACACCTCTAATTAATAGATACAGCAGAAATATAACCGTAAAATTGGAAGAATCTTTTACTGGGACTACAAAATTATAGCGGAGGAAATATGCTATTAAAATTGATACTAAACTTAAAAATATGTCAATATTGAAAACTACCCATGCCGGCAACAGTACGTCGGCAATTTTTTTAAAATATCTTTCTATATATGAAGTTGTTATCATTCGAATGGCTAATTTTTAAAACGAAACGAAATTAGTATTATAATATTGCAATGCAAGACAGACAGTGAAGTTTAACTGTAAGAACATTTAGCTTAGTGCTTCTCGATTTCAACTTCATTCAAGTGTTGCTCCTCTAGCAAAAGTGTTTACTTCATTTTTTATTAATGGTTGCATAAGCAGGAACTCTTCCTGTCAAAATACAGTTCTGATCCCATATACCCTACTATATCATTAAAAAAAGGAATTATAATATTGCAACAAAATAATAGGGCTGCCTTTTAAAACAGCCTTATTATTTTTATAAAAGGTAATTATTCGGCAATCTTCCTAACCACATCAATCACTGTGCCATCCACCCACTTTATGGCGGCAACGATGTCGTTTGTGAACTGCGGTTTTTCCGGAGTGCCACAAATTTGGTCGGCTTCGGCCTTCAGTTCTTGAATGGTCTTAATGGGGAGTTTGCTGCCCTTCATCTTTTCCAACAGGTCGGTGCGCTTTGGATTGATGGCAATGCCTCTTTCTGTAACAATTACGTCGATGAGTTCGCCAGGTCCGCAGAGCGTGGTTACCTCGTCAACAATTACAGGGATTCGATCGCGGAATAGGGGCACAGGAATTATCACATTCTTTGCATGCAGGCAATTTTGCCAGCCACCGATTCCATGTAGCAAATAGCCATCGGAGTGGGTTACCACATTACCGTTAAAGTTCACATCAATTTCGGTAGCTCCAAGAATTACGATGTCGGTCATGCCGTTGTAGTTCCCTTTGCTGTGGTAGTTATAGGCGTGCCAAACCGAAACGTCTAAGTGGTTGGCGTTCTCGCGGATCGATTTTACCGATTCTAGGTCGAATGATTGCGCGTCGAGTATGTAGTCCAGCACTCCATCTTCCAGCATCTTAACCAGATACTGGGTGCTGCCACCAAAGCCAAAACGTGCCTTTTGCCCCTTGCGCTTCAGCATTTCGTGGAAGTATATGCCTATGGCAAGAGAGGTTCCGCCGGCTCCAGCTTGAAAACTGCAACCATCGGTTAGAAGACCTGCCTCTTCACAGAACTTGGCGGTTAACTCTGCAATTAGAAGCCTATCGGGGCTTGAGGTTACCTGAGTTGTTCCTGAAACAATTTTTTCGGGAATACCAATCTTATCAACGGTAACAACGCAGTCCACATAGTTTCCAAGTATCTGCATGGGAGCGCATGGGAATTGCACGAGGTTGTCGGTTACTACAATAACCCGATCGGCAAATTGGGTATCAGCAAAGGCGTAACCCAGCAGCCCGCAAGCCGAGGGGCCATTCACGCCGTTGGCATTTCCAAATTGATCGGAGGTAGGGGCTGCCATAACGGCAATGTCGATATGTACCTCTCCATCCTGAATGGCCTGAACGCGTCCTCCGTGTGAGCGAAGCACCGCTGTGCCTTTCATCTTCCCCTTGCTGGTAAATCGGCCTAAGGGACCGTTCATACTGCCCTCAATGCGGTTGATTGTGCCATCTTCGAGATACTTAATCAGCGGATCGTGACAGGGAAAAGAGGCGGAGGGAAGCCACACAAGATCTTTTATACCCAGCTCGTGGGCGGCGTCAAAAATCATCTGACTTACGAGATCTCCGTCACGAAGGTGATGGTGGGTGGAGATGGTCATTCCATCCTTTAATCCGCACTTTATTAGGGCCTCCTTTAAGCTTGGAACAACCTTATTTCCGTCCTCCGGGTAATCCAATACGGTAGGAATCATAGGTGCATACATACGGCCGGTTGGACGATGCTTGCCATCGCCCTTAAATGGAATAGCAGGTTGGCCATTGATTTCGGTAGGAACCATTCTACCTGCTGCATTCTTAACTAGTTTAGCACTCATGGTATTGCTCCCTCCAATTTTGTGATAGTAGACCTAGACTAATCGCTAGGCTTATTGTCTTTTCTGCGCGTTTAACAACAGGTGGATCAACCATTTTTGAACCAATGGATACAACGCCAAGCCCCTGCTCAGTTGCAATAATAAAGGCATCCACAATTTTCTTCGCTTTTTCGATTTCCTCACTGTCTGGAGCAAATCCCTCGTGTATAACCGTAATTTGGCGTGGATGAATGCAACCCATACCTTCAAAACCAAGTCCTTTTGATACCCTAACATTTTCCCTTAAAGCAGCCATGTCGGCAACATCGGAGAACACCGAATCAATGGGCTGTATTCCTGCTGCTTTGCAAGCATTTACAACCCTTGTTCTTGCATAAAATGATTCATCTCCCTCGTTGGTGCGACGAGCACCTAGATCCGCTGTATAATCTTCCAATCCTACAGCCAGTGCAACAATATTCTGGCTGGAAGTGGCAATTTCAAATGCTTTTTCAACCCCCATAGCGCTTTCAATGATCGGCATTAGGAAGATGGGGTGATCGATGTTATGTTTCTGTTTTATGCTCTTGATCTCTTCCTCAAGGGTGATAATCTGTTCAGCACTTTCACACTTCGGCACGAGGATCAGGTGAACATTATGGGGAATAATGTATTTTAAATCTTCCAATCCTTTTGGAAACTGGTTGATACGAACCATGCGCTCAGCACCATAAAAATTTAGGCTGCGCAGCGCATTACGGACGATGAATCGGGCCTCGAATTTCTTGGCCACCGCAACGGAATCTTCCAAGTCGAGTATTATTCCATTTGGTCGATGCAACCCGGCATTAAGCATCATGGCGGGCTTGTTACCGGGTAGGTAAAGTCGCGAAAATCGGAACTTGTCCTTGCTGCTGGTGTAACGATTCTCCTCAATGAAATCGGGAAGAAGCTCTTTGTCAGTGTCCACCACTTGCTTTACGGCGGCCTCAATGCGAGCCATTATGGTCCAAGGCAATGCACCCTTATCTTCGATGGTTAGGACAGCATTTTTTATCCCAAAAAAATCGAGCGATTGACGGCAGAGTTGCTCATTGGCTCGGCCATACATCACCTTAACTTTGCTCTTCATGTTGATGACGATTCCACCTGAATCGGTCAACTCAATTGTAACGAGGCAATCGGAGCGTTCCTTGTCCCCATTAATACCAGCGGAGGCAATTTTGTTGTTCATAGGAATGATAGTTTAGAAGCTTATGGTTTTTGGGCAAAGGGATGCCTCTACAAACCTAATGATTTTTACAAAATAGTGACCTATTCTTACAATATTTCCAACGTAATTTAACTTTTTAGCTGGAAATTATAACCATAAAGTCGTTGAAGTGAGCTGGATTCGAGTTTGATAACGAGCAGAAATGGGTCTTGTTTTAGGAATAAAAAAGAGGGGCTACAATGAGCAGCCCCTCCAACTATTTTAGAATTAATTATCCCAAGAAGCTGAGCAGGATACCAGCTGCAACGGCACTTCCAATTACACCGGCAACATTGGGTCCCATAGCATGCATCAGTAAGTAGTTGGTCTTGTCGTACTGCAAACCAACCACCTGCGATACACGAGCGCTATCGGGCACGGCCGAAACGCCGGCGTTACCAATTAGCGGGTTAATCTTGTTGCCCTCCTTAAGGAAAAGGTTGAATATTTTCACAAACATTACTCCACCAAAGGTTGCAACTATGAATGATGCTGCACCAAGCGCAAATATACCAACGCTCTTTGGGGTGAGGAAGGAGGTAGCCTGGGTGGATGCTCCCACTGTTAGCCCAATTAGAATGGTAACAATGTCGATAAGCGGTCCCTTTGCAGTATCGGCAAGGCGCTTAGTTACCCCGCTTTCTTTGAGCATGTTGCCAAAGAAAAGCATACCGAGAAGGGGTAATCCCGATGGAACCATAAATGTGGTAAGCAGCAGCCCGATAATTGGGAAGAGAATCTTCTCCAGCTGCGATACCTGACGTGGTGGTTTCATTCGTATAACCCGCTCTTTTCTGGTAGTAAGCAACTTCATAATGGGTGGTTGAATAACCGGAACCAGCGCCATGTATGAGTATGCCGAGACGGCAATTGCCCCCATCAGATCGGGTGCGAGCTTAGATGAGAGGAAGATTGCCGTTGGACCATCGGCACCGCCAATGATACCAATAGCACCCGACTCTGCCGGGCTAAAGCCAAGATGCAATGCCGCCATATATGCGCCGAAGATACCGAGCTGAGCTGCTGCGCCAATGAGCACCAGCTTAGGGTTGGAGATGAGGGCGCTAAAGTCAGTCATGGCCCCAATACCCAAGAATATCAATGGTGGATATAGCCCTTGCGAAACACCAAAGTAGAGGTAGTTGAGGACACTCCCTTCCTCGTAGATTCCAATTTTAAATCCAGCAGCAAACGGAATATTCCCGATTATTATCCCAAACCCAATGGGGATGAGAAGCAAGGGCTCATACTCCTTCGAAATTGCTAGGTATATAAACAGCAACCCCACCGTAATCATTATCAGATGGCCCAAGGTTAAATTGGCAAATGCAGTGTAGGATAAGAATTGAAGCAGGTTGTTGTGGAGGAACGTAAAAAAGCCAGTTGAGTTTTCCATTGTTAATCCCCTATGATAATTAATACATCACCTTCCAGAACAGAATCACCCTTACTTACTTTAACCTCTTTAATATGGCCTTCCTTGTCGGAGTCAATGTTGTTTTCCATTTTCATGGCCTCGAGGACGAGAATTTTCTGGCCCAATTTTACGAAGTCTCCAGCCTTAACAACCACATCGAGGATAACTCCCGGTAGTGGAGACTTAATGGCTCCTGCAGTTGCTTTTCCAGGGCTTTGGGTTTTAGCTACCGAAGGATGTGAATCGGTGGATGGAACGGCCACTGTGCGAACAAGCTTGGGCGTTTTGGATTGTTTCAGCTCCTTGTCTATTTCAACTTTGTATGGAGTTCCGTTAACTTCAAGCTCGGCAAGATTACCTTCTACGTTAGTGATGTTAACGTTATACTCACTCCCATTTATTTTGAATTTGAACTCGTTCATGGTCTACTAGCGATTAAATTCGGGTTTACGGTTTTGTTTCTGAGGGGTCTGCGTGAGACCGTAGAGTTTAGAACTCCATGGAGAGTATGACTTTGCTACTCGGTTTATGGTGAGTATGGCCGATTCTTGATCGTGCTGTTCCGTTTCGTATAGGTAGAGTGCAGCTGAAATTGCAGCAAACACCTCACCTGAAACTTCGGCAGATTCCAAACTACCAGTAGCAGCTCCAGCATTCTTAACTCGTTGCGCTCTAATGTTTCTCTTCCCAACCTGCTTGAATACTAAGTAGAGAAGGATTAAGGCAAAGAATACAACAGACATTGCTGTAACAGTCATGCCAAACCCATACGGATCAGCGGACGCAAATCTAGTTCCTGCTGGGACAACCTCATCGGTAAAGTTGGTCGCCATTGGCGTATTTTGCTTAAGGAAGGCGAGTTTAGCCCCACCATCGGTATACCTTCCATAGGAAACGTCGGCCTTCATTGGTGGTAGGGTCATACTGTCAATTAGCGTTCTTCCATTTACGTCGAACAGGGCAATGAACCGCGATGTGGAGTCGAGCACAAAGTTTGTATGGAATGTCCCATGGGTTGTTTTGTCATCGACAAAAAAGATAGTGAATGCACGGGTAGGAATCACCGTATTGGGATCCGACTTGGCTATTCTATATTTTTTGGGATTGTTCAAATCGTCCGTCAGGTAGCAACCAGCAATGTTTACCTTGTTGTAGGCGGTGTTAAAAATCTCGATCCACGCGCTCCTGTCCCCAAAATTATCGAGGTAGCTGGTCTTGTTGATGAGCAGCACCTCATTTATTTTTAGGTCCTTTGCGCTCTGGGCAAATCCTCCTTGGGCCATGGCTACTATCCCTAAGAGAAACACAAACCTTTTCAGTTTTATCATCATGCTTTAATGGGGATTAGAGTGGCAAGTTGCAGTGCTTCTTAGGCGGATTAACATCCTTTTTAGTGGCTAGTGCTTGAAGCGCCCTTATAATACGGAAACGTGTATTACGCGGTTCAATCACATCGTCGATGTAGCCAAACTTAGCGGCCACGTATGGGTTGGCAAATTTTTCGCGGTATTCCTGCTCCTTATCTATGAGCATCTGAACCTTTGCCTTCTCATCGTCGATGTTGCTGAGCTCACGGCTTAGCAGAACTTCAATGGCACCTTTAGGGCCCATAACTGCAATTTCGGCAGCAGGCCAAGCATAGTTTAGGTCACCTCGAAGGTGCTTTGAGCTCATAACGTCGTATGCTCCACCGTATGCCTTACGAAGGATGATGGTGATTTTTGGCACGGTTGCTTCACCATAGGCAAAGAGCAGCTTTGCACCGTGCAAAATAATGCCACCATACTCCTGACCGGTACCGGGAAGGAATCCAGGAACATCCACCAGCGTTACAATTGGTATGTTGAAGGCATCGCAGAAGCGAACGAAACGTGCTGCCTTGCGAGAGGCATTAATATCGAGCACCCCTGCCATATATTTTGGCTGGTTGGCCACTATACCAACGCTAACGCCGTTAAATCTTGAAAAACCAACAACAATGTTTGGTGCAAAGTCGCGATGTACTTCCAAAAATTCGCCGTTATCGGCAATGGAGTGAATTACGTCGAGGATATCGTATGGCTTATTAGGGCTTTCTGGAATCACTTCGTTAAGTGAATCATCGAGCCGGTCGATAGGGTCGGTGCATGGAACTACTGGTGGCTCCTCCATATTGTTTTGAGGCAGGTAGCTGAGTAGTTTTCGGATAAGAAGAATGCCTTCCTCTTCATTTTCGGCAACAAAGTGGGAAACGCCGGATTTGGTGGCATGAACAGTGGCTCCTCCAAGCTGCTCCTGGGTTACATCCTCGCCGGTTACTGTCTTTACAACCTTTGGACCAGTTACAAACATGTAGCTGGTATCCTTACTCATAATAATAAAGTCGGTAAGGGCAGGGGAGTAAACTGCTCCACCAGCACATGGGCCAAATATGGCAGATATTTGAGGGATAACGCCAGAGGCAAGAATATTACGTTGGAAAATCTCAGCATAACCACCCAAACTCTTTACTCCCTCTTGGATACGGGCTCCGCCAGAGTCGTTGATACCAATTACAGGGGCACCAACCTTCATGGCCATGTCCATAATTTTGCAGATTTTAGCTGCATACATTTCGGAGAGTGATCCTCCAAATACTGTAAAGTCCTGGGAGAAAATGTAGATCAGTCGGCCATCAATTGTACCATAACCGGTTACAACTCCATCGGAAAGGTAACTTTCCTTTTCTAGGCCAAAGTCGATACAGCGGTGGGATACAAACATGTCGAACTCTTCGAAGCTACCTTCGTCAACAAGCATTTCAATGCGCTCGCGAGCGGTATACTTACCCTTTTTATGTTGGGCTTCAATTCGCTTTGGTCCACCACCAAGTTTGGCTCTTTCCCGGAGGTCGATTAATTCCTTGATTTTTTCCTGGTTGCTACTCATCTCAAGTTGATTGTTGGTTTATGTTGAATGGGATTATTTCTTATTCTTGTCCTCACACAGTTCGGTGAGCACACCAAAGGTTGACTTTGGATGGAGAAAGGCAATGGTTAAGCCTTCGGCACCATGGCGTGGGGTCTTGTCAATTAGCTGTATGCCTTTGCTCTCAACATCGGCGAGCGCACTTTCAATTCCCTCTACGGCAAAAGCCATGTGGTGAATTCCTTCACCTTTTTTCTCAATGAACTTGCCAATTGGGCCTTCGGGATCGGTAGACTCTAGCAGCTCAATCTTTGTTTGGCCAACCATAAAAAAGGCTGTTTTTACCTTTTGGTCCTTAACCTCTTCAACGCTATAGCATTGGAGACCCAAAACATTTTCCCAATAGGGGATAGCCAGTTCAAGGCTCTTTACGGCGATACCGATGTGTTCAATATGAGTTGGTTTCATCTTATAACTTTTTGGTAAAACAATTCATTGATATATTGGATGTTATACAATTCCTCTTGAGTGAAACAAATACGACTTTTTGGTGTTTATTTAACTTGTATATGTTGCCAATGGTCATGAGGAATTGATTGCATCTGTAATCCCTACAAAAGTAGTTTTAAGAATTATCAGCAGCGAATAAAAAAACATGATTTATGGCACATTTATAGCTTGTTATACAACATGTAATACTAAACTGTAACCATTTCCACTAAAAAAATTACTTTTGTGGTTCTCGGTTTTTTTCATACTGAAAATTTTAGTGCTATGCGACATTACCTCTACCACCAGCGGCTACTATTATTGCGATTTCTTCTATTGCTTTCTGCCTTCACTATATCGCGATTGTTCTTCTACCTACTTAATATTCACAACTTTGAATTGGCCACCTTTAGCGACGCATTTTGGCTTTTTGTAGCTGGTATTAGGTTTGACCTTTCCGCTGCCCTCTACCTGAACCTTCTGTTCTTCATCATGCATCTGATTCCTGGCCGATTTAAGGATTTGAACGGCTATCAGCTCTTTCTAAAACTTTACTTTGTTATCGTAAATGGACTGGCACTTGCCACCAACTTTGTCGATTCCAAATTTTATGATTTTGAGCACAAGCGGCTAACCTCCGATATTTTCTCCTCCGTATGGCTGGGTAACGACTTCAAAAACATGCTCCCCCAGTTTATAAAGGACTACTGGTATATTTTTCTTGCGTGGATAGCGCTAGTGTTTCTGCTGTGGATATTGTATCCTAGGGCTAAACGGAAACATACTCCCGGAGTAGTTACCTCCATCAGCTATATATGGCAAACTGTTCTGGCATTAATTATTATGGGACTAGGAGTGCTATCCGCTCGTGGTGGATTGCAAATGAAGCCATTGCGAATAATTACCGCCGCAACTTATACTTCGGCTCAGAATGTTGCCCTTGTCTTAAACTCGCCATTTACCATATTGCAAACGCTGAAGAAGAAGGAGATTTCGGGACGGATATATTTTAAAAACAAGGCCGATATTCTTTCGTACTATAACCCAGTGCAGCAATTTGATACTACCTCTGCTCGTTGGAAAAAACCTAATGTGGTCATCTTCATACTTGAGAGTTTCTCCAGTGAGTATACCGGTTTCTTTGGAGCAGAAGGTGATTACACTCCATTCTTGGATTCTATTGCTGCCCACAGCTGGGCGTTTCAAAATGCCTATGCCAACGGTAAGCGCTCCATTGAGGCAGTACCCTCCATTTTGGCATCAATTCCAGCACTTATGGACGATCCGTTTATTACGACTCGATACGGCTCCAATAGAATAAACACTTTACCTGAATTTTTAGGAGAGATGGGCTACAACTCCTCCTTCTTTCATGGCGGGCATAATGGCACAATGGGTTTCGACACTTTTGCAGCCGACGCCGGTATTCAAAAGTATTATGGCAAGAATGAGTATACTGGCCCCGATGCCGAGGACGGTGGCTGGGGCATTTACGACGAGGAGTTTCTGCAGTACTTTTCAAAGATGTTGACCACTTTCAAGCAACCATTCTTTTCTGCAGTATTTACGCTTTCGTCCCACCACCCCTACACGGTTCCCGATAGGTATACAGGAGTATTTCCAACGGGAAAGCTTCCAATTCTGCAGACAATTGCCTACGCTGATTACTCCATTCGCCGCTTTTTTGAAGCAGCAAAGAAAACCAGCTGGTATAACCACACCCTCTTTATTTTTACTGCCGACCACACTGCTCAGCCAATGGGAGAATATTATGGCAATAAAGTTGGGAACTACGATATTCCAATTATGTTTTACTATCCCGGTGATTCTACATTTCATGGGGTAAGCTATACCGTGGCCCAGCAGGCCGATATTATGCCATCGGTGTTGCAGCTGGTTGGTTGTAAAAGACCTTTTGTTGGCTACGGAACCTCTCTTTTCGATTCCACTGCCCAGCATTTTGCCGTTAACTATATAAGTGGAATTTACCAGCTGATTGATGGTAATTTTGACCTTCAGTTTAATGGAGAGAAGGCGCTTGCTCTATACAACTATCGCAAGGATAGCTTATTGAAAAACAATTTGTTAAAAGCACTACCCGATACGGCCAACCTGATGGAGAACCGCCTTAAGGCCATCATACAGGGCTACGAGCAGAACTTGGATAAGAACACGCTTTATGTTAAGGATACCTTGAAGTAGTGAGCTATGTTTGAAGTAATTAAACCTACATAAAGGAAAACCCCAGCAATAGTGCTGGGGTTTCTTTTTGTGAATTTGGGGCCAATTTTTGGTTACCTATTTTTTTATCGCTTTCTCTAACTCTTCAAGAATATCGGTTCGGATATTCATCTTTGCCAGCTTGGTGTTCTCGGCATCGGGGTATACCCTGTTGGAGAGAAATACATAAACCAGTTTGGTTACGGGATCGACCCATACCAATGTACCAGTGAATCCGCTATGTCCATAGCTTTGTGGAGAAGGCGTTGGACCAACTGGATTGGCCTTGGAGGTGTCGGTCTCAGGCTTGTCCCAGCCTAGCCCGCGGCGGTTTCCTGGGCTGTATTGAGCCGTGAAAAGCGAAATGGTTGCAGAATCAAGAAGTTGCTGCTTTCCGTAGCTTCCATAGTTTAGAAAAGCCTGCAGGATTTTGCCTAGGTCGTTAGCATTGCTAAATATTCCTGCATTTCCCGAAATGCCACCAAGCAATGAGGCAGTGGGGTCGTGCACGAAACCACGCACAATTTGTTTCCTATATATAAGGTCATATTCTGTTGGGGCAATGCTATCGAGGGGGTATTTTTCCCCGGCACAGTAACCGGTAAAGTCCATTCCCAATGGTTTATAGAAATATTGCGCTGCAAGGTTATCTAGCGATTGCCGTGTAATATTTTCGGCAATGCGTTGAAGGTAGATAAACCCATGGTCGCTGTAGCGGTATTGATTGTCGTTAAATGTGGGGCAGTTGTCTATCTTTCGGTAAATGCTATCCTTAAGTCCATCAACCGAAAAGAGATTTTGTGCAATTGGGATTGGAAATTGAGGACTAAAATGGTGGCTAAAAAGTGTAGGATTTAGCTGGGAGTAGAGGTTTAAATATTTTGACTGTCCAACCTTGATGGCAAATGTGTCGCTTATGGCATTGCTAAAAACAGAATCTCCAGGCCGCATGGTGGTTAGGTAGTCAAGTTGGTAAGGAACATACTCCTTTAGTCCCGCCTGATGGGTAAGCAGCTGCCAAAGAAGAATTTTGTTTTTTGTATTGTTGGGTGCAAGGCTCACAAATTTTCCAAGTGAATCGGTAAGGGAGAGTTTACCCTGTTCTTCCAGCCGCATAATAACCGGTAGGGTTGATACCACCTTGGTTACAGAGGCAACGTCGTACAGCGTATTTGGAGTGATAGGGGTGTCGTTACTACTGTATGTTTGCCTGCCATACCCCTTATTCAGGAATACTTTTCCGTTGACGGAGGCATAGATTTGGCAACCGGGTGTTGCTCCAGAAGTAATGGCCAAATTTGCAATTGAATCTACCCGCTGAAGTGCAGCAGCAGAAATGCCTGCCTCTTCTGGCAGCACATAGCTAACCCTTACACCACCAGTTGTTGTAATTCCAAGGCCCGATGGGAACAATTCTCCTGCTGATACCGGCAACTTACCCTGTGCTCCAATGCCTCCCATCAGCACCTGTGCTGTCATATCCTGAATTTCGTTGCTATTGTCGTAGCCAATCACAATGGTGTTTGGTAGCGATGTTGCTGGAAACTTCATGAGCGCATAGGGTGAACCGAAAAGGCAGAGAACAACCTTATGAGTTGCAGATAATTCCTCAATAAGATTAACCATCTCGGTACGAATACCAAAGTTAAACTGGGGTCGGGCATCCATGTTATGGTATCCAACTATAATTGTGTTGTATTTCTGTAGTTGCTGCCTGATGGAGTCAATCCTTCCTTGATAGGAATCTCGCGCAATGCTAAACGGAGTTATCTTGGTGTAGTTCTGTAGCATTTTAAGAAAAGCGCTTCCCATGCCAGGGTCAATTTCGAGGTAGGCAATCGAAAGAGTATCGAGCCGTTGCATTGGAATAAAGTTGTTTTTGTTGCTTACAACTGTGACAGACTCTTTAGAAATCCTGCGCTTGAGCAACTCCGATTCGGTGGTATTCAGGTTGTTGATAATGTTGGTCGTGTCAATGGGCGTAAATCTGTTAAGGCCAGTATAGTATTTAGCAGCTAATACCTTGCGGCATTTTGCCTCAAGGTCGGCAAGCGGAATTCGCCCCCTATTCACAAACCGTTTTATTTTGGCTATGCTTTCAGGAATCTCGCTAGGAAATAGGAGAACGTCATTCCCGGCTTCAAGCGCCATAACGTTTACCCTGCGCGGCTTTCGGTATTCACTCACACCTTTCATGTTGAGCGCATCGGTAAAAATGATGCCCTTAAAGCCAAGGGAGTCCTGAAGCAGGTCGGTCACCACCTGGTGGGAGAGAGAGGTAGGTACCTTTCTTCCATCTTCCAAGGCTGGAACTTTTAAGTGGGCTACCATCACCGAGGCCACTCCAGCATCGAAGAGCTGCTTGAAAGGGTAAAGTTCCAACGTGTCCAGCCTAGATTTTGGGAATGGAACTGTTGGCAACGTTTCGTGTGAATCCTGGTCGGTGTCGCCATGACCCGGAAAGTGCTTTGCGCAGGCAAGTACCCCGTTATCCTGAAGTCCATGCATATAGGCAATTGCCTTTTTGCTGTCTAGAAGCTTATTCTCACCAAAAGACCGGGTGTTAATTACCGGGTTATTGGGGTTGCTATTCACGTCGGCCACAGGAGCAAAGTCTATTTGGACTCCCAATAGTCTTAATTGGTGAGCAATATCCTTTCCCATGAAATAGATGAGGCTGTCGTTGTGCAGCGCGCCGAGCATCATTTGACGTGGGTAGCGAATGGTACTGTCTAATCGCATTGATGGTCCCCATTCGGCATCCATGCCAATGAGTAGTGGAATTTTTGAAGCTTTCTGGAGTCGATTAGTGATATTGATTTGGGCTTTGGGTCCACCTTGGAAAAAGATAACGCCTCCGATGCCGTATTTTTTAATTAACTGAAGAACTTCAGCAGAATTGTCTTGGCTTTTTGCCGAATATCCAGCGACCATAAAAAGCTGGGCAATTTTTTCATCCAGGGTCATTGTGGCCATTACAGAATCGACCCAATGGTTTGCCGCCATTGAATTTAGCTGAAAGGGAATTGGACTTGGATTTAGGCTGGTCGTGGGTCGGTTGCCAGCAAGAAGGAGTTTGGACGATAGGAGTGTAAGGAGCAGAGCAGCACTGAGATATTTACGCATTGTATTTAATCACATTTAGTGGTTACAAATATACCTTTATTACATCTACTTCATTGGTTAAGTGTCTAAAATTCTTGAGAGGTAATCATCGAGTATTTTGATTTATCTCTATTTATATTGATGTCAACTTGTTCATTTATTGGTAAATGTGGAAAATTTGAAAATGGGGACCTTTTCGTCTTGGCTGGAAGAAAATAATGTTGTTACTTTGACCGTCTTGAACAAAATGGTCAAAGTGCTGTTTGTTTAACATTTATTACTTGTAAAAGAGTAAGTTATATAGCCATGGTTTACATTACTCATAGTGGTGAGAATAAAGAAAAGACTGATGCAATTCTTAGAGTTGCACAGGAACGCTTTGGGCTTTATGGGTTCGCCAAAACCACCATGCGTGAGATTGCCGCTGAAATGGACATCTCAAAGGCATCGCTCTACTATTACTTTCCCGATAAAGAGAGCCTTTTTAAAGCGGTAATAGGGAAAGAACAGAATGACTTTTTTGAATTAATGGAGTATAAGCTTACAGCTCTTGAGCAGGCTGCTGAAATGTTAATGGAGTTTTCAAATGTACGTTTGGCCTATTTTAAGAGTTTTTTGAACTTGAGCAAACTTCGTGTGAGTGAGTTTCCCAATTTTAATATTCAATTAGGTTACTTGTCGCAGGGGTTGGAAGCACGTGAACTTGAGATTGTGACGAAAATAATGGAAAAAGGTAAAGCTGCTGGAGAATTTTTCATTTCCGATTGTTTAAGTACGGCACAGCTCTATCTTGACCTTTTTAGGGGCTTAAGAATCGTTATGCTTAAACGCAAGGAGCCTGTCAATATTTCGCAGGAAGATTACGATGTAATGGAGAAGCATATGAGTGAGTTTGTAAATATTTTTATCACTGGGATATCAAACTTGAAATAATTTTTTGAAAAAAATAGCTGTATGAAGAGAGTAAACGCAGAAGGAAAGAAAAGTAAGTTTCTGGTCTATTTGCCGCTGGCAATAGTGATTGTTGTTGTAATAGTTGGAGGATATTATTGGTATAGAGACTATTCGCGATACATTTCCACCGATGATGCCTACATTGATGCCGATAGGGTATCGGTTAGTTCAAAAATTCCAGGCCGAATTGTGAACATACTTGCAGACGAGGGCGATACGGTAACGGCAGGTAAGTTGTTGGTAGAGTTAGACAGTTTAGACATGCTAGCACAGAAGCGGCAGGTAGTTTCGCAGGTTGCACTTGCCACGGCTAACTTAACCCAGACTAGGGCAAAGTACGGCTACGATGAAAAAAATATTACCGTGTTGGTAATTGCCAGAGATAGGGCAAAGGATGATCTAGCTAGGGCTTCAACACAGTTTGCCGGAGGCGTTATAACACAGGAACAGTATGACCACCTCAAGAAGGCCTTTGAATCGGCACAAGCTCAGCTTGATGCTGCCACTGCTCAGCTTGATGTTGCAAGGGGAGCCATCTCTTCGGCTGAAGCGGCAGTGCAAGCATCCAGAGCACAGCTGCAAGTTGTAGAGGTTGAGCTAACGAATACTAAGGTGTATGCACCGCACAGCGGCATGATTGCCCGTAGATGGTTGCTTCCAGGTGACGTTGTTCAACCAGGTCAATCGGTAATGACAATAACACAAGATAGCTTAAAGTGGGTGTTGGTATACCTGCAGGAGACAAATCTTGAGGGAATTAAGATTGGACAAAAGGCAATTTATACCGTTGATGCTTTTCCTGGGTTGGAGTTTGAGGGGAAGGTATTTTATATAGGTTCTAACACCGCATCTCAATTCTCACTCATACCTCCAAGCAATGCGTCAGGGAATTTCACAAAGGTAACACAGCGAGTTCCATTGAAGATATCCTTTGACAAGGCAACCAAGGATGGTGTTGAGGTGCCCATGCCCGACTTGCTAGCTGGAATGAGCGTTGTAGTTAAAATAGTTCGGTAGGATGCGGAAAAGATTAACAGCGTCGCACCGTATCAGACGATTTATACGTCGCCGTAGTTCGTCGTTTCATCCCCAAAGTGGGTCATACAGATGGTGGTTGCTGGCTAACGTAATGATTGGCACCTTTATGGCGGTGCTCGATGCTACCATTGTGAACGTTGGTTTGCCAAAACTAATGGCCTCGTTTGGTGTTGGAATTGATAAGATTGAGTGGGTTCTTACTGCCTATATGCTGGCATTGGCAGTTATGCTACCAACCTCGGGTTGGCTTGCCGATAAGTTTGGCTACAAGAAGATGTATTTCTGGGGCATGTTTGCATTTACCCTTGGCTCTTTTTTATGTGGGATGTCGTCCAACGAAAATATGCTCATTCTGTCAAGAGTGATTCAAGGGTTGGGGGCTGGCTCCATTATGCCGGTGGGTATGGCAATTATTACCCGCGAGTTTAAGCCGGAGGAACGAGGAATTGCCTTAGGTTTTTGGTCAATTGCAGCAGCAGCTTCCGTTTCGTTTGGTCCCCTAATTGGAGGCTATCTGGTTGATAACTTCAACTGGCAGCTTATTTTTGATGTCAATGTCCCAATTGGGATATTTGGTTTGGTTGCCACCATTATTATTCAGCGCGAATATAAAAATGTAAAAATTCGCTCGTTCGATGCCGTGGGATTTTTCTCGGTGAGCATTTTCCTTCCTTTTCTTCTCTATGCACTTTCGGAGGGGAATGCGCAAACAAATTCTGCAGGCTGGTCGGCCACCTATATTTGGGTTTGCTTTGCCATTGCACTAGTTGCACTTGCAGTATTTCTCACCACAGAACTTACGATAAAGGAGCCATTAATTGACCTTCGGCTACTCGCCAATAATAACTTTGCCTATGCAAACCTGATTATGTTCATTTTTGGAATAGGAATGTTTGGGAGCACTTTTCTATTGCCTCTCTATCTCCAGAACTCACTAGGTTACACGGCCATTCAGGCCGGTGCAGTTTTTTTGCCCGTGGGCATAATTCAAGGAGCAATGGCGCCGCTGGCAGGCCTATTTGGAGATAGAACTAATGCAAAAATTCCAATAACAGTAGGAGTGGTGGTGCTTGCAATCAGCTTCTTTTTGAATAGCAAACTTTCGTACCTCACCGAACATAGCTATATCATGCTTGCACTTTACCTTCGAGGTTTTGCCATGGGGGTGATGTTTACGCCATTGAGTGCAATAGCTCTGATAGAAATCCCTCGGGAGAAGATGGCTCAGGCCTCTGGACTATTCAACGTTATTCGCCAGCTGGGCGGTAGCTTTGGAGTTGCCATTCTTGCAACGGTTCTGACTACTAGGGTCGATTATCACTCTCAAATTTTCTCTTCTTCGGTAAATACCACTTCGCCGGTTTACCAAGAGGTTGTTCATCATTTGAACGGGTATATGAAGGAGAATGTTGGTAGTAGTTCAGCTGTTGCAGCCCAACAAAGCAGCTATGTTGTCTCGGCACACCTCAATAAACAAGCATTTATTGAGGGAATCAACGACGATTTCTTGCTTGCTGGTATTATTACATTGATAGGTGGAGTGCCAGTATTTTTTCTACACTCGCGCAAGAAAAAACAGAAACTCGCTGAAGCGGAACGACGTGCAGCCTCAATGGAGGCAGATAAGGGATGATATTAATATAAGTGGTATCTTTTTGTATGATACAAATTTGATAATTCATGATACAGACGAAATTTAAAATAGCAGTTTCCCTTCTCTCTGCATTGCCCACCCTATTGTTTGGGCAGGAGGGAGTTAAAGTGAACGATATCAGTAGCCGGGACACATTGTCGTTTGAGAAGGTGTTGCAGACTGTTATGGAGAGCCATCCTTCGTTGATGAAGGCAGCAGATGAGGTAAGCATTGCGCAGAGTAAGGTTGATTTGGCAAAAACGGCCTATCTGCCTTCCTTTGACATTGATGCTAGCTACACCCGATTGGGGCCTGTTACCGAGTTTAGCATTCCTAGCTTGGGTACATTTAAGATGAACCCTGCCGATAACTTTGCGGCTTCGTTAAACTATCACCAAACACTTTATGATTTTGGTAAAACGGCAAAAAGTGTTGCGGCAGAAAAGGCTGGGAGTGTTGTGGCAGAGGGGCGGCTTACTCAGGTAAAACAGGGTCTCTCACTGCAGACGGCTAATGCTTACTTTATGCTTGTATATCTTCAAAAAGCTATTCAAATAAAGGCGGAAGAGATTGCTAACCTGGAAGAGCACATCAGCTTTATTCGGAAAAAGCAGCAGACTGGTTCAGCTACACAATACGAGCTGCTTAGCACGCAGGTAAGGCTTTCGGTGGTGAAGAACCAGCAGGTTGATCTTGAGTCGATGCGGTTGGATAGACAGTCGGCATTAAATATTCTCATGGGGAATTACATCAATCACTATATGGTTGTAGGTGAAAAACTTCCTGTTGTAGATATCTCCATGAATGTGGACTCACTCGTGGGATTTGCGGTCGATCATCGTATTGAGGCAGCCATTGCCAAGGAGGCGATTGATCAGGGTAGCCTTCGATTGAAAATGGTGGCAGCAACAAATAGTCCTAAAGTAGATGCATTTGCTTCTGCTGGAGGTAAGAACGGTTATGTACCCTATCTCGGGACAGTAAAGGCAAACTATGTTGCAGGTATAGGTATCAGCATCCCACTGTTTGATGCCAATAGGACACGGTACAATAAGGCTATCGCTTCCTCTCAGGTAAATGAGCTTAAGCAGGACTATGAGCTTACTGTAAGAAGTATCTCTGCAGAGGTGAGACAGAATGAGGCCAATCTTGAAGCCTCGCTTAAAAAACTTGAACAGAGCCGACTTCAGGTTGGGCAGGCCGAGGAGGCATTTTCATTGGCCAAAGTAAGCTATACCGCTGGTGCACTAACTAACCTTGACCTGCTCGATGCGGAAACGGCTGTTTCGGAGAGTAAACTTGGTTTGTTGAAAGCGCAGGTTCAATACCAACTCAATGCTATACAGCTTTCTATTTCACTTGGAAACGCAATTGCAAAATAGGAGAAACCGGGTTTGACCCGGTTTTTTTGGCTCCATAATAGACCAAGTTCAACCTCTTAAATGAAAAAACCGCCGACATACAGTCGACGGCTAGGTAAGCAAATTAAGGTTTAGGTATTAGGTTTAGGGTTTTGCGGTTATAGTTCTAGTATTGTTCCAGCATAGGTGAGCCCGCCACCAAAGCCGAAAAGGAGTATTTTGTGACCTTTTTTCAACTTACCACTCTTCAAGCCCTCATAAATGGCAAGTGGAATGGAGGCAGATGAGGTGTTACCATAGAGCTGTATGCTTTCGAGCGTTTTGCTCATGGGTAGACCAACGCTTTGGGTAATGGATTCAATAATGCGCATGTTGGCGCTGTGAGGAATAAACCAGTCGATGTCTTCCACTGTAAGGTTGTTTTGCCTCAGCAGCTCGCCAATTTTATCACTCACAGTTTGCACAGCCCACTTAAAAACGGCTTTTCCATTCTGCACTATTTTATGGCTATCGATAACCTTAACGCCATTGACCACATCAGATAGGTGGGTCATATATAGGTCCTTCCCACCTTCGCCACTTGTGCCGGTAAGCCCTCTATACATTTTTCCTGCAGCACCATTTTCAATTATGGCTACACCCGCAGCATCGCCAAAGAGTATGCAGGTAGTTCGGTCGGTGAAGTCGGTAATCTTTGTAAGAGTTTCGCCTCCAAACACCAGTATCTTCTTATACATGCCTGATGCAACAAGGCTTTGGGCCATAATGAGCCCATAAACCCAACCTGCACATGCAGCAGATATATCCATGGCACCAACGCTATTTAACCCAAGTCTATTGGCAACTTGGCTTGCTACACTCGGGAATATCTGGTCTGGAGTAATAGTGGCAACTATGATGAAGTCTGTATCGTCAATGCTTACCTTCTCCTCGGTAACCATTCGCAAAGCCGCTTCAACGCAAAGGTCGGTGGTGAACTCCGTTTCAGCTGCATAATGCCGCTCACTTATGCCAGTGCGCGTTTTTATCCACTCGTCAGTGGTATCTATCTGTTTTTCGAAATCATGATTTGTTACTACTTTTTTTGGAGCAAAAGCCGATACAGCCGAAATCCTCGGATTCATATTTTGTGAGTTTTTAGTTTCTACTGTAAAAATCGGCTCAAATATAGCTTTAGTTTTTCAGGATCAAAATCGTTGATATATAAGGATATTACATAATAGTATGATAAATATGTTTAAAACTGTTACCATAATACTGGTTATTAGCTTCAAAATATTTTGCATTTTCCTTTAAACACTTATTAATTGATAGAAACAGAAAATATTCTTTGTTTAAAATTATTTTGCAATGCATGTAACATATATATAAACAAATAGATAACGTTTATGATGATAATTGTTCAGATAGGATGGCAGTGTGTATCGAATTGAAACATAGTGGATATTAATTGCTTCTTTAAGATGAAATATTTATTTATTTCCTTCCAAAAATTAGTAATACGAACATATGTTCACTATATTTGTATCGAACAAAAGATTAATTTATATGCCTCGTCAAAAACGATTACGTCGAATTGTAAATCCTCCACACTACACAGGTTTTCACCCTGTTGGCGTTGAAGGAGATGCATTGCCGGTCCTTATTCCATTTGAGGAGTACGAGGCAATAAGGCTTTCCGATTATGAGCTACTTGGGCAGGCTCAAGCTTCAGTAGTCATGGGTGTTTCGCGGCCCACATTTACTCGTATATACGAGAGTGCTAGAAGGAAAGTGGCTCTGGCATTCGTTCTTGGTAGACCCATAGTTTTTGAGGGTGGAAAAGTTTATTTCGATAGCGAATGGCATAAGTGTAACGGCTGTGGCTGCTGGTTTAACCATCCGCAGAAGTCCGAGCCAGTAGCAAGTTGCCCATTGTGTGGAAGTTCACATGTTGAAGTTTGTGATGTTATACCGAGCGATGTGGACTTGGCCGCTTCTGTTAAGGAACTATGTGTATGCTCAAAATGTGGATTCCAGAAACCCCACCGTCATGGCCAGCCTTGTAAAAATGAAACTTGCCCAATGTGTGGCTCACCCATGCGACGAAAGAATTGATAGCAGGGTTTTAATTTTCGAAAGTAACATAAATCTTAAAAATACGACATATGAAGGTTGCAATAACAAGTAGTGGTAATAGCCTCGATAGCACTCTGGATAAGCGATTCGGTCGATGTTCTTTTTTCGTAATCTACAACCTTGAATCGAAGGGGTTTGAAGTGATTCCTAATCCTGCTCGTGATTCACAGGAGGGGGCAGGTCCTGCCGCTGTGCAGCTGGTTGCATCCAAAGGGGTGAGTAAAATTGTGTCGGGAGAATTTGGCATTAAGATAAAACCCTTACTCGATAGCCTGCAAATGCAGCTAATTGTGTTGAAGGAGGCTGACAAAACTATTCAAGACATCATCGAAATGTTAAATCATAAGGAGGTATAGGTATGCCACATCTTAGCAAAACAGGTCCGCAGGGCAATGGGGAAAAAACAGGTAGGGGGTTGGGTGATTGTGCTCAACACTCAACCGATGAAATGCTTGCTAAATTAGGTCGTGGCCAAGCCAAGCGGAGAAATGCTGGTGGCGGTGAAGGAAAGGGCAAGCGTCGTAGGAGTGAAAAGGAATAGTTTAACCATTTAACTTGATATATTATGCCACGATTTGATCAAACTGGTCCAGTGGGGCAAGGCTCCATGACTGGACATAAGAGGGGGCGCTGCACCAATTTTGGTGCCGGTAGAAATAATGACATCCCAACGGTTGAAGTTTCGGATGCCAATAATAATTCAGAAACGCCAGCCAGCGAAGGATTTGGCATGCGTAGAGGTGGAAGAGGAATGGGAAGAGGCGCAGGTCAAGGTCAAGGACGTCGTAGACAAGGGCAGCATTAATGCCCCTGTAGCACTCTTTCTAGAATACCATTTTTAACGCATTTTAGTCTTGATTAACAAACACTTAAATAACTTTGGGATGAAAAAGATAATAGCCATACCTCTAGCCGGAGAGGTTCTGAGTGAGCACTTTGGCCATTGCCAGCAGTTTGCTTTTGTTACCGTGGAAAACGATAAAATTTTGACTGAAACAAGAATCACTCCACCGGAACATCAGCCGGGTCTTTATCCTCGTTGGGTTGCAGAGCAGGGTGCTTCTATTGTGGTAGCCGGAGGAATGGGACAGCAAGCCATTTCGCTCTTTAATCAGCAGGGAATTGATGTTTTTGTTGGTGCTCCAGTGAAAGCGGCCAAGGCGCTGGTTACCGATTTTTTGGCTGGTAGTCTAAGTTTGAATGCCAACTACTGTAACCACGACCACGATCATCACAATCACTAATTTTCCTGCATTATGGAAAAGGTTAAGATTGGAATAATTATTTGCGATAGGTATCGTACCTGTGCCGGTGGAAAGTGCTTCCGTGCTGTGCATAATCGCGAAGGAGCATTTGCTCGCTATAAGGGACAGGAGGTTGAAATTGGCGCTTTTACCACCTGTGGCGGATGTCCTGGCGGAAATATTGAATATGCTCCCGAGGAGATGAAGAAGAATGGGGTTACGCACATTCACTTTGCTACTGGGTTCATTGTGGGCTATCCTCCTTGTCCGTATATGGAGTATTTCCGTGATTTTATTGTCGAAAAGTATGGAATGGAGGTTGTATTTGGCACGCATCCAATTCCTCAGAAATACTTCGCTACTCACGGTGTGCTAAATACCTGGAAGAACCTTGTTCAGAAAGGTGTTCTTGATCAGACCCTAACAAATGAGCAGCTGAGGTTGACCTATGACTGAGCGCACTACCCAGCTAAAAATTGCCATTGCAAGTGGGAAGGGTGGAACAGGGAAGACTTTTGTTTCCACCAATATGTTTCGATCGCTGCAGCAATATGGTAGCAATGTAGTATTGGTTGATTGTGATGCCGAAGCACCCAATTCTGTTGCTTTCTTTCAAGCAAAGGAGGTTGCCCGACAGGTTGTTAAACAGTTGGTTCCGGTTATCGATACCAAAGCTTGCACATTTTGTGGACGCTGTCATGACTGGTGCAGCTACAATGCCATTTTTATCCTTCCACCAGCCAAGGTAATTCAGGTGATTGATGACTTGTGCCATGGCTGCGGTGCCTGCAGTGTTGCGTGTAAGGCAAATGCCATTAGCGAAAAGCCGGTTTCGCTTGGCGAAGTTGCAAGTTATACTACCGATGAAGGTTACCAAATTATAGAGGCAAACATGGCGGTGGGTGTCATGTCACCTGTTTCGCTCATTAAGGCAGCTATTGCCAATATTCCAGCCGAGGCAGATCTTGCCATACTAGATTCTCCTCCAGGAACTTCCTGTCCCTTTGTACAAACGGCTTCTGCTGCCGACTATGTGGTGCTTGTTACAGAACCCACGCCTTTTGGGCTAAGCGATTTAAAGCAGAGCGTGAACACTCTCAAGGAGATTGGAAAACCCTTTGGCGTAATTGTAAATCGTGCCGGACTGGGCAATAGAGACATTTACACCTATCTTAAAGAGGAGAAGATTGAACTTCTTTTGGAGATTCCTTACGATGCTCATATCGCCGAGGTCTATTCTAGAGGGGAACTTATTGTTAATACCATGCCCAACATTGGTATGCAGCTCAATAATGTGGTCACAAAAATTATTAGAAAACATGGAAGTAGCGGTAATAAGCGGTAAGGGTGGAACTGGAAAATCCAGCATTACTGCTGCTTTTGCGACTATGGGCGGAAGCGTTGTGTTGGCCGATTGTGACGTGGATGCTGCCAACCAATACCTTATTTTTAATCCAACAAACGAGGAAGAGCAAACATACATTGGCGGGCATAAGGCTGTAATTGATTATGGTCTTTGCACCGGATGCGGCTTGTGTATGAGCTACTGTCGTTTTGGTGCAATCTCCATACAAAATGGCCGGGTTACCATCTCCGAAACCTCTTGCGACGGCTGCTTTTTGTGCTCTAGAATCTGTCTTTCGAAGGCAATTACAATGGTGCCAAGCGATAAAAGCCGCATGTATTCTGGCCTCTTTCGCAACGGACGAATGGTATATGGTCGACTGGCTCCAGGTGAGGAGAATTCGGGTAAGCTGGTAAACATGGTTCGCGATAAAGCTAGGGAGGTGGCGTCGAAACATAGTATACAAACAATCGTGGTGGATGGCCCTCCCGGAGTTGGCTGTCCGGTTATCTCCACAATAACCGGTGTGGACAAGGTTGTGATTGTTACCGAGCCAACCGTTTCGGGAGAGCATGACCTTAAGCGTGCTGTTGAAATTGCTGAGAAGTTTAACCTGCTGCCCGAGGTAATAATCAACAAGTGCGATATCAACTCTGGCGTGTCACAGCATATTGAGGAGTGGTGCAGCCAAAGGGGCATTACTGTTTCTGGAAAGTTACCCTTCGATAAAAGGGTGGTTGAGGCAATGGTTAATCATCAAAGCGTGGTTGAGCGCTATCCCGATGCCGAAATCAGCATAATGTTGAGGGAGGTTTGGAACAATATTGTGAAGCAGGAAGTAGCAAAGTAGGCTAACCAATATATTTTAAAACCAGAGTATTTGGCTGGTTTTAAAAGGTATAGCGGTGGCCACTTAAACAGTAACAGATTATGTAAAATATCAAATTATGAGTCAACATTTTGAAAAAATTTCATTGCCAGGGGTAAAAAACATTATCGTTGTTGCTTCAGGTAAGGGAGGCGTTGGAAAGTCCACCGTTTCGGTCAATCTAGCCATTGCTCTTGCAAGAAATGGGGTTAAAGTTGGACTTGTGGATGCTGACATTTACGGTCCATCAGTTCCCCGTATGTTTGGAATGGAGCAGGTGGTACCAGAGGTTACGGTGATGGGTGACAAGGAGGTGATGTTTCCGGTGGAAAAGTATGGCGTAAAGATGATCTCCATAGGTTTTTTTGTCGGAAAGAGTCAATCCCTGATTTGGCGCGGACCAATGGCAGCCAATGCCATTACTCAACTTTGTGAAAATACGCAATGGAATGACCTTGATTACCTAGTTATTGATTTTCCTCCTGGTACTGGTGATATTCAGCTTTCACTGGTCCAAAAGTTGGCATTACGTGGTGCAATAATTGTTACCACACCGCAGGAAATCGCGCTGAATGACGCCCGAAAAGCTGCTTCAATGTTTTCCAACCCCGACCTCAAGGTTCCTATTCTTGGAGTGGTTGAGAACATGTCGTGGTTTACTCCAACGCAGCATCCCGAAGAGCGTTACTTTGTTTTTGGCGAAGGGGGTGGACAGATTCTAGCTTCTGAACTTGGGGTTTCGTTGCTTGGACAAATTCCTCTTGTTATGGAGGTTGGGCTGGCTGCGGAAAAGGGGTTCAGCGTTTTTTCTCAATCCAACCAACAGGCGGTGGCTGTTTTTGAGCAAATTGCGGAGCAGGTAATGACAGCGGTGGAGGCCTAGTATATGGTATCTAATCTTTAACAATAGTTACTTAACATAAGCAAAACAATGAGAAATACAGACGTATTAATAATTGGTGGGAGTGCTGCCGGCATGGTGGCAGCCGTTTCGGGGAAATCATCTTGGCCCGAAAAAAGTTTTCTTCTTGTTAAGAAGCAAAAGGATGTTATGGTACCATGTGGAATTCCATACATCTTTGGAACACTCGAAAGTAGCCAGCAGAACATAATGCCGGTAGATGCAGCACTAGGCAAAAGCGGTATTGTTTCTTTGGTTGATGAGGTAATTTCCATCGACAAGGAGGCAAAAACCGTAACGCTGGCAAGTGGCGAGGTAATTGGCTACGATAAACTGGTTATTGCCACTGGTTCAACACCCGTAAAGCCAAAATGGCTTAAGGGAGCTGAAAAGGAAAATGTCTTTACCATTCCAAAGGACAAAGTATACCTGGACGAGATGAAAAGTATGCTTATTGGGAAGAAGAAGATAGTTGTTATTGGAGCAGGGTTTATTGGTGTGGAGTTTTCGGATGAGCTGAAAAAGGCTGGGTTCGACGTCACCTTGGTGGAGAAGCAGGAAAATATTCTCAGCATGGCCTTCGATATTGAACTTTCTTCCAAAATTGATGAGCTGCTAACTAGTCGTGGAATAAAAATTCTAACCGGTCATGGTGTAAATGAGATTGTGGGTAATACTGACGTAGAAGCAGTAGTCTTGGAGAATGGCGAACGCTACAACGCCGATGCCGTAATCTTATCCATGGGTTACCGTCCCAATACCACGCTGGCTAAAAATTCGGGTATAACCATTGATGAGGATGGCTTTATTGCAGTTGATGAGTATATGCGTACTCATAGCTCTAACATTTTTGCCATTGGCGATTGCGCTCAAAAGCGTGATTTTGTCACTCGCAGTAGGGTTAGCACAATGCTTGCCTCCACCGCTTGTGCTGAGGCCCGCATCGCTGGTATGAATCTTTTTGGGCTACATGTGGTAAAGACTTTTAGCGGAACAATTGCAATTTACTCTACCGCTATAGGTGAAACCGGGTTTGGAACTGCAGGAATCACCGAGGCTAGAGCCAAGGAAGAGGGAATTGAGGCTGTTACCGGATTTTTTGAGGGTATGGACCGCCATCCGGGAAATCTGCCCGATGCCCATAAGCAAATGGTGAAGCTCATTGCTGCTCGTCATTCGGGTGTTATTATTGGTGGTGAGGTCATTGGTGGATTGAGTGCAGGCGAGCTGACCAACGTAATTGGTTTAGCCATTGAGAACAGAATGACAATTAATTCGTTGCTCACCTCTCAAATAGGAACACACCCCTGCCTTACCGCTTCACCAGCTGGATATCCGCTGATTAAGGCTGCTGAGATTATTGCAGTAAAAATAAGGAATGGTAAGTAAAGATTCCTTCCTATTTATATGTTGAGGTAGTTTTTGAACTCCTGCTCTTTTATAAGGATGCAGGAGTTTTAATCTCGTTAGGTCTAATTCCTCGAAGCTCTGCTTCGAAAATTAATT